>DAOUWT010000119.1 GCA_030666985.1 Chloroflexota bacterium | reverse complement strand
GGGTGGTTGGGGTGCGGGGGGGGGGGGGGGTAGATGATGAGAGGGCCGGGGCCGTTTTTTTCGACGCGCAAAGGGAGCGGGGTGGTTTCGGCTGGGAGGTGGTATGCGGGGGGGTCAAGGGGGGTGGGCGGGGTGAAAAATTCTCGAAGGGTGGTGAGTAGTTTGGTCATGGGGTTACCTCGTGGGGAATCTGCTAATTGGCCGTATAACATGCAAGTCATGCTAATCTTCGCTAGTGGTTGGGTGTGATGGATATTGGATATTGGGTATTGGATATTGGGTATTTTTCATAAGGCGGAGAGGTGTTTTTGGAGAACGCGGTTTTTTTCTTTAGGTGCTAAAGATTTATCAGGTAATCAGTTTAGCGATTTCACAGGATACTGGGGCATTGTTTCAGGTGGCATATATTGGCGCACATCTACCAAAGTACCAATTCGAGCCATCTCTCCAGCAGTTTCTAGTAGTTGAGACGTGGCGTTTTCGTCGGCATAGGCTTCGCCGCAGTTGGGGCAGACCTGCGCTGGAACTTTCTTAACCACCAAAGTCAACCCACCTCTTTCTAGGGTGACAGTGGTTACACCGGGGTAGGTTTCAGCTTGTTTGCAAATTAGACATTTCATCGTTTTCTCCGTTTAAAGTCAGATTCCCATTGCCTAGGGTTAGGTTCGTACACTGTAACAACAATCCATTTATTTTCTTCAGCATTGTCCGCAACGACAATGTGCAGCGGGCGGACACCGCTCCATCCAAGTACCAAACGACTAGGATAGGGTGTGTCGTTCGGATAATTTTCTATAGTTTCACCATGGGTTAGCACATTTCGTATGTCTGTGTCTGTGATACTGCGTTCAAACATGCGTTGGATGGCGTGAATGCGAAAGATGATTTTCATATTTCCAATTATATTTTGTTTGGCGATTTGATGTCTCGACGCATTAGCTGGGCAATTAGGATAGATGGGTCTGGAGCTTGACTTTATTGTATCTTATTCTGGGTGGGATTGGTAGGTGGGTGTTTTGGGGTAATCGCGTGTAAGCACAACGTTCAGGAGACCACGTTCGGAGAGATTAACTCACCGTCCACGAATAGGGCCACGAACGCCGAGGGCGCACCATGGGCGCACACCGTGTGCAAAGCAACACGAATTTCAGCCCGCATGTATTCGTTTATTCGTGTTTGTTCGTGGATGGCAGCTCTTTGCTGGGACGCGGACGAGCACGGATGAACGCGGAGGGGGGTGTTGGGCGACTACAGCGAATTGTGAAAGGAACGAATGGGGAAGCGCGTAATTCGTTTTATTCTTCATTCGATGTAGTTGTTGGGTGTTGGAACGTTTATCGTGAATGATTAAATGTGATTGAGTGAATTATGTTATACTACGAATAATTCAAGTTATGTTCTTTACCCCCGAAAATAAAAGAGCCTCTTACGAGACTCTTCTACGCTTGCCCCTACGGGCAATCCACCTCCGCTAAACGGATTAGCTTCATTATATACAAGTTTATATCAGGTGTCAAATTCAATTGCTGAAAATTAGGTAACTTATGTTTCATAATTTCATCACTAATAATAAAATACGCACGCTCAAAAAACGCTTGGAGCAATTGATATATCACAGCCAAGAACTCAAATTCTTGGTGGGATTCTTCGGGTGCTTTATGATATAAGGAAAAACCCATGTCCCCCCCCACCCACCCTCAACCCCATCCTCCTCCAAAAGGAAACCCAATGACCGAAAAAAGCATCATTCCCACCCCAAACGATTTTATCTTCTACACCGCCAGCGATGGAGCCGTCAAAATCGGCGTCATAATTCGAGATGAAACTATTTGGCTTACCCAGCAGCAAATAGCCGATCTCTTTGGCAGAGATAGAAGTGTAATTACAAAACATCTCCAAAATATTTTTGAGAGCGGTGAACTGGCAAAAAAAAGCAATGTGCAAAAAATGCACTTTGCTCATTCTGACAAACCAGTCACCTTATATAATTTAGATATCATCATTTCAGTTGGCTATCGGGTTAACTCTTATCAAGCCACCCAATTCCGCATCTGGGCAACCAAAACGCTCAAAGAATTTCTCATCAAAGGCTTTGTCTTGGACGACGAAAGACTCAAACAGGGCGGGCAGCTATTCGGCCAAGATTACTTCGACGAGTTACTGGAACGCATCCGAGAGATTCGCGCCAGTGAACGGCGTTTCTACCAGAAAATTACCGATATCTACGCCCAATGCAGCGCGGATTATGATCCCAGAGCCAAGGCGACCAGAAACTTCTATGCCACTGTGCAGAACAAATTACATTGGGCCATCACCGGCAAAACAGCCGCCGAGATCATCTACACCACCGCCGATGCCAAAAGTGCTTACATGGGTTTGTCCACATGGAAAAACGCGCCCGATGGCAAAATTTTGAAAAGTGATACTGTCATTGCTAAAAACTACCTCAGCGAAGCTCACGTCAAAGAACTTAATCGCATTGTTTCCGCTTATCTTGATCTGGCTGAAAACCGTGCCGAACGCCAAATTCTGATGAAAATGACAGACTGGATTGAATTCCTAGATCGTTTTTTAGAACTAGCCGATTACCCCATCCTGGCCGATAAAGGCAAAGTCAGCGCACTGGAAGCCCAACTCAAAGCGGCGGGGGAATACGACCAATATCGCCAGGTTCAAGATCAAAAGTATTTATCTGATTTTGACAAAGAAATCGAATACCTGATTGCTGGAAAAGACAAAGATGACCCGATGCACTGAAAGTGCGATTGAATGGAGCGAATTATGAACACCGGTAAAAAAACCATGCCCACCAAATCCACCCTCAAAACCATCCTCCGCTCTCCCTCCTAACCCCTAACTCGCCCCTCGCCCTTCTCAAAGGAGAACCCTATGCCCTATCTAACGTCCCACCCCCAACACGAAATCACCCAACCCACTCCCCTATTAGATACAGCCGGAAACCTACAGCAAGTTGGATGGGCGCGGCAGCCATTGCTAGATTGCAATTTGGAGGCCGTCAGTTTCTATCCGCCGCTATTACGCCCCCTGCAGCCACTCCGCGTCAAGCGCTGGGATTACTACGGCCTGACCACTCCCACGCATTTCTACGCCTTCACCTTGGCCGATCTGGGATACGCTGGACAAGTCTTTGCCTACGTGGTGGATTTTGCCGCCCGCACCCATCACGAAGAGACACTGACCATCCCCCTGGCACGCGGTATCACCTTGCCTTGCAATAGCACCGAAGGCGTCAGCGAGTATGCAGGCCCCCAAGCCAGTATGCGTTTTGAGGCAGAGTCAGCGGGACGGAGGTTGTCACTGGCGTGGCCGGATTTTGGGGAGAATGGCCTGTCAGCGGAGATATTCTTCCACCTTCCGCCGCAGCATGAATCCCTGGTCATCACCATCCCCATTGAACAAAAACGCTTCTACTATAACCGCAAGGTCAACTGCCTCCCAGCCGAAGGTTGGGTTGAGGCTCATGGTCAGCGCACCACTCTTTCCCCGGATAAACACTTAGGGAATCTGGATTGGGGGCGCGGCGTGTGGGCCTATCACTCCTTCTGGGTGTGGGCCAGCGCATCGGGTTTTCTGGCAGACCGCCGGCCCATCGGCCTCAACCTGGGATTTGGCTTTGGCGACACTTCAGCAGCCACAGAAAATGCCGTATTCCTGGATGGACGGATGCACAAACTTGGTCAGGTAGAATTCAGTTACGACTCCCAGCACTTCATGCACCCCTGGCGGATGGTGTCTCCGGACGGGCGGCTCGACCTCCAGTTTACACCCTTCCTGGATCGCGTGGCCGCCACCAATCTGCTCCTCATCACCAGCGAAGTGCATCAGCTATTTGGCCACTACTCTGGGATAATCAAAACAGATACTGACGAAACATTGCAGATCGAGAACCTGCTAGGCTTCGCCGAAGAACATCACGCCCGCTGGTGAGTCCCCACCTCCCTACCTCGCAACCCCTACCTCTCTTCATTACCTAATCCCTGATTTCCTGATCCACTGTTCCCCTCCCTGGACGTGGTATAGTTAAGCCCATTATGCCAACAAAAACCCCCTCCCCTCAAGAATCAGATAAATTCCAACTCGGACAAGCCCTCACCGTGGCGATGGGACATTTCATCCACGACACATATACGGCCTTCATCGCCCCCTTGCTGCCCCTAATTATTGATAAGTTGTCGCTCTCCCTGGCTATGGCGGGCACACTGGTTTCACTCATTCAAATCCCATCCATTTTGAACCCGCTGATTGGTCATTTCGCTGACAGGGCAAATGTGCGCTATTTTGTCATCTTTGCCCCAGCTGTATCGGCCACGCTGGTAGTTAGCATGGGATTTGCCACCAATGAATTCACGCTGGCACTAATACTCTTGCTCACCGGCATCAGCGTGGCAGCCTTCCACGCTCCCGCCCCTGCCGTAACGGCCCGCGTTTCTGGAAAACGCACCGGGGCTGGCATGAGCCTGTACATGGCCGGGGGAGAGTTAGCCCGCACCGTAGGCCCTCTTCTGGCCGTGTGGGCTGCATCATTGTGGGGCTTAGAAGGCATCTACCGAACCGTCGTCCTCGGTTGGGCTTCAACCATTGTTCTATGGCTGCGTTTCCGCAAAATATCCTATCAACCGAACCATACCAAGCCCCAACAAGGAGATTTAGGCAAAACCTTGCGGCAATTACTTCCGCTTTTAATCCCTCTGTCAGTCTTCATTTTATTTCGGTCTTTTGCTATTGTGTGTATGACCACTTATTTGCCCATATTTTTGAAATCGGAGGGAGCCAGCCTTGAATTTGCGGGAATCTCTTTGAGCATCCTTGAAGGGGCTGGTGTCATCGGCACTCTATCCAGCGGCCCTATCAGTGACCGCATTGGTCGCAAGCCTACCCTGGTTTTCATCATTGTAGCCTCAGCCCCGCTGATGATTGCTTTTCTTAGCGTAGATGGCTGGCTGCAAATTGCAATCTTGGCCGCCCTGGGATTTATCAGCCTCTCGACAGGGCCGGTTCTCTTGGCTCTGGTTCAAGATTATGTCCCCAAAGATCGCCGCGCCACGGGGAACGGGACTTATATGGCGGCAAGTTTTTTGATTCGTTCGGCAACAATCCCCTTGATTGGTTTGGCTGGGGATACCTTTGGGCTGCGGCCTGCCTTCTGGGGAAGCGCGCTGCTATCTTTGTTTGCCATCCCAGCTATTCTGGTTTTGCCAAACCTGGCAACTCGACTAGCCGAAGACTAATAGAAAAGGGTGTGTTTCAAATGCTTTAGAAAAAATCCGTGTTGCGTGTTGCGTGTTTCGTTTTGAAGCGCCCACGCAACACGAATCCAAGATGTTCTGCCTCGTTGGCTATCCCAGAGTGGCTATCTGGACGCGCTAAGGGAAATAACAGCCTCTCACGCCATGGGAGCAGATTTCCAACCCCTGGCAATAACTTGGCTCGAAGCAACGGGCATAGACCCTGCCGATTTCAAAAAACAACCGAGCCTATTCTTCATTGCCTTCCACGAAACTGCTTTCTCTGCCGAAAGGATTTTGTCAATATCCTTCACCCACGATTTCGATCGGAGTGGGTTCAGTTCATGGCTGCTATATGGTAATATCTAGCTGGATAACCTCTACCTATTTCACTCTCTGTTGGAGATTGGCGGGAGCGCAAGCGGCTGAGGTGGAGTACGGCCTCGCCCCGGCGTAGATACCATGCCCCAGGGTTTTTCCCCGCTTATGCGTGTGTGCCACGCTTGGGGGTTGGTCTCACGCCCCCCCCCGTCCCCCCCAAAAAAATCCACGGGGTCTGAATAATTACCTCCATTAAGACACATTATTAGCCAGACCAACTCTAATCCTCCGCAAAGAACACATTTGGAGTTTTGTTGATAACCTTTATCTCCCTCACCCCTGCCTCGATCAGTTTCCTGACCCAGTTCATCCTGGCGTTGGCGATCAGTCTTTTTCTGGCCCGTCACCTGCGAACCCATCGCACCCCCCAACTGACCCTGCTGACCGCCTTTTTCGTCCTGGGAACCATGTTCGTCGGCCTGATGTTCCTGGATGCCGCCCTCTCTCCCTACCCGCGCTTGTTCGCTGTATATGCCGAGAACACTGTTCTGGCGCTGGGGTTGGTGTTCCTGATCCAGTTTGCCTACCGCTTCCCGCAAAGCTATCCCCGCCGCAAATGGGAGAGCTACGCCGCCCTAGCCGTCAGCCTGGGCTATTTCTTGTGGGAAGGCGGCTTTATGGTCTACCGATATATTGAGCTGCTGGGATGGGAGACCGTCCACTATCGCCCCGGTTCATTAACTTATGCCAATGCCTTTGTCCTGTTATGGGCACCGGTCGCTTTTACCCGTCAGTGCGTTGCTGCCGACACCCGTTCCACAGAAAACCGGCCGGCCAGTTGGCCCCGTAAACTCTGGCAGCCGCAGGGGAAAGGCGCCCGAGGGGCACGCGCTTTTGTATTTGTTTTTGGCATCCTGTTTGTGTTGGGATTGATCAATCTTGGGCGTGACTATCTCCTGGTGTCAACCACCTTTTACAACATCTCGCTTTCGATAGGCGTCCTGGTGGTCTTGTGGCTGTTTGCCTACAACTATATCAACTTCATCCCCGGCGGCGTAAGCGTGCAAGTCAAATTATCGGTCCTCACCCTGACCATCTTCCTGGCCCTGTTGGGATCGGCGGGCTGGCTGATTGCTCCTCCCTACATTGCCACTTTTCAACCCAACCTGACCGATCACCAGACCCTGCGCTTCACGCCCATTGCATCCGGAGGGTATGAGGTGGCCGAG
This sequence comes from Chloroflexota bacterium, assembly GCA_030666985.1. Taxonomy (GTDB): domain Bacteria; phylum Chloroflexota; class Anaerolineae; order Anaerolineales; family UBA11858; genus B10-G9. The sequence goes on along the minus strand of DAOUWT010000119.1, from coordinate 717 downwards.
ATTCCCTTTTCATTTGAAAGCGAACTGGGTGAAAGGGTGCAGATTGGCTTCAAACAGGAAACGCAAAATCATAAAATCGATTTCAACTTTCCTTTTTACGGGCAACTTTATAACCGGGTCTATATTGCCAGTTCTGGAGCAATCTCCATGGGGGAAAGCTTTATTCAGCCCAATATGCAGGCCAATCTTGCTAATGCCCCTGCCATCTTCCCGCTGCTGATAGAACTGGATCCCAACGGGGGAGGGGGATTATACGCCCGCGCCGACACTGACCGCCTGGTCGTCACCTGGGATCATCTCCCCGCCCTGTACCGACCCCAGGCGTTTTTCACCTTTCAGGCCGTGCTGCACTCGGACGGGATTTTCGAGATCACTTACAATGGCCTGCCCCTGCCTTTCACCTTTGACCCGGACACAACCCCCTCGGCCAATCCCTGGATGCGGGGAATCGTCTCCGGGCAAGGTGAGCCGCTCCACACCAACGCGGCTGACCTGTTAACCACCGCCCGGGATGGGCAATCCCCCCTGATAGAGAACTACCAACTGGCCTTCCGCCGCTATCTGCACGCCTTTATGCTGCCCCTGGCCGGAATCGTCTTTGGCGGCAGTCTCTTGCTCATGATAGGGTTACCCCTGCTGCTGCGGGCTTCAATTATCAGTCCCCTGGAGGCTTTATCAGCCGGAGTGCGGCAAATGGAAGAAGGTAATCTAACCGTG
>DAOUWT010000037.1 GCA_030666985.1 Chloroflexota bacterium | reverse complement strand
GTGGATCTGCGCCTGGGGGCTGGTCTCACGCCCCTGCGAGGCGACATACTCCCCCCCGTCCACCCAACAAAACAACAGGGTCTGAACCATTATGCATAAATCTTGTTTAAAAAACTCAAAAGCCTCCCTTATTCTAATACAAAGGATGCAAATACTGTTATTAGGTTCTATAAGAAATATGTGACAAGAGTCTAAAGAGATTTAACTAATTGATTTGTGCTCTCCAAAATGTCTTGAGCGGCTTTCTTATTACTCTCGCTAACTCCCCCTAACATTTGAGCAAGTTCGTTTACCCGCTCCTCTCCTGTTAGAAAGCGCACTTGGGTAATTGTACGTCCATTTTCGATCCGTTTTAAAACATGCAGATGCTGCTCTCCAAAGCCCGCTAATTGGGGCAAGTGAGTGATACAAAAAACCTGGTGCTGGCCAGCTAGTTTTCGCAACTTGAAGCCCACAACAGCCCCTACTCTCCCTCCAATGCCTTGGTCGATTTCGTCGAATACCAAGGTTGAAATGTTATCAGCTCTGACAAGGACTTGTTTTAAAGCCAACATCAGGCGAGATGTTTCTCCCCCGGAGGCGACCTTTGCCAAGGGCTTGAAACCTTCTCCGGGATTGGACTCTATCAAAAATTCAATCTCTTCCAAGCCATTCCGGGTATAAGCCAGACGGCGTCCTTCGCCCACCGGCACACCTTCGGGGTCAGGCAATTGGCTAAAATCAACCCGGAAACGCGCTTGAGCCATGCGTAGATCTTCCAGTTCTCTTTCTAGGGCACCTGCCATTTTCTCAGCCCCGGCCTTGCGCTGTTGAGTCAGGTATTGGCCTCTCTTTCCTAACTCAATAAGGAGTTTCTCTTTCAGTATATCTAGCTCGGCAATGCGGGCGCTGCAATTTACAAAGGTCTCCAATTCAGCGCCAGCCTTCTCGGCATATTCCAAAACCTGAGAGATCGTCTGTCCATATTTTCGCTTCAAAGAACGGATCAGGTTCAAACGTTCCTCAACTCCCTTAAGTTGAGCAGGATCAAATTCTAATGATTCCAGGTAAGCGCGTAAGTCGTGGCTAAATTCAGCAATCCCTTCGAATAGCTTTTGGACACTCTCGTTCAATGGAACTTGAGAAGGGTCAATACCGGCCAAATTTTTGACATCAACCACTATCCGCCCCAAAAGCTCCATGACTGTGGGACGATCCGGGGGAGCATCATCCAGGGTGACTAAAGCGCCTTGGCAAAGTTCAGCCAATTTTTCTGCGTTTGCCAGGCGTTTATGTTCGTGCTTCAACTCCTCATCTTCCCCTTCGATGAGATTGGCGGCTTCTATCTCGTTTAATTGATAAGCCAATAGCTCAGAACGTTTGGCGGCCTCATGTTCAGTTCTTTGCAAACTAGCCAACTCCTGCTGGACGTTCTGCAATTCTTGGTAAATTTCTTGGTATGACCTTAAGACATTTTCAACATCCGCATAGCGATCCAACAAACCCAAATGCTGGTTAACGTGCATAAGCGAAAGATGATCCGATTGTCCATGGATATCGATTAAGTGTTTTCCTAATTCGACGAGAAGGCTCACACTGGCGCGGTGCCCGTTCACGCGAGCCACGTTCTGCCTATCCCGCCTGAGTTCACGCCCCAAGGTAAGATAGTCAGACTCTTCCAAGAGGGCCTCCTGCTCAAGAAGAGCACACACAGGTTCCCGCACTTTATCTGGGATACGGAAAACCGCTTCCACACTGGCCCATTCAGCCCCACTCCGCAGGTCTGTCATATCGGCCCGGCTGCCAAGTAACATGCTCAGAGCACCCATTATGATGGACTTCCCTGCCCCGGTTTCGCCAGTAAAGACAATTAGACCTGGTTCGAACTCTAGCTCAAGTTCATTTATTATTGCGAAGTTTTTAATTCGGAGTTCAACTAGCATAGTAATTGGTCACATTCCTCAAAAAAGTCGCTCTAGCCGCAGTCCTCGGCGGCGGGGACGCCGCTATGAGCAGGGGGGCTGACTGGTTACCTAGCATATTATTAGCTTATTCTATAATAAACCGTGGTGGTGACGATTATGGAGTAAAGTCCGCGCCAAACCAGGGGTAAAATCATCCCCAAGGGCGGTGTCTCAAAAAAGAACAGAAAGCCTATGAGGTCTATGAGCAAAAGGGGCATACTGGCAATGAGAGCGGAGGCGGCAACTACCCAATAAAGGCGAGGAGAGCGACGGTTTTTAATAACTTTGCGAACCACTGCCACGATTATTGAGGCAACAATGGGGGCAATAAAAATTGTGAAAAACCCAAAGGCTCCTGCGACTAAACTTCCTAAAAAGGACAAAACGCCCGCTATCAGCGTGCCAGTGAGATAATCGTACCATTTCACGGTGACAAACACTTTTTGCTGTTTGCGAATACATTCCGGACACCGATAACCAGTGGGAGTAAGATGGGCACATTTTGTGCAAATGGGCCTCTCGCACCGATTACAGCGCAAGCGAGTTTCTCGTTTGGGATGAAATGTACACCTCAGCGGCAATGAACCTTCACTCATTTTTTTTACCTATCGATGGGTTGCGGTTCATGTGCGGGGTAAGATTCCGGTAAAAATAGCCTGGGTCTTCGAAGCGAATAAACTGGGCCATATGTTCGCCGGTCCTGATTTCTATGTGGTCGTCACCCTTAAGGTCAATGGGAGGTTGACCATCAATGGAGAGGACCGCCTCATGGTCTGTGTGAGCCACAATGGAAACCACTGACCCTTCTGCCAAAACTATGGCGTGTTCGATGGAAAGGTGAGGAGCCAAGGGAACAAGGAGAATATTGTGCAATTCAGGCGGCAAAATGGGGCCGCCGGCTGCCATGGCATAAGCTGTAGAGCCAGTTGGCGTAGAAAGGATGATGCCATCTGCAACATAGGTACTTAAAAACCGCTCATCCACATGGGTCTCCAAATGAATGGGACGTACAAATCTCCCACGACTAATGACAGCGTCATTGAGAGCTTCCCACTGCCCAATTTTTTGCCCAACCCGCCATTGTGTCACCTTTAACATCATCCGCTTTTCAATCCAAAATTCACCTCGCAACAAACGCTCGAGAGCTTCTTCCCATTCTGAGCGGTCAATCTCGGTGAGAAAACCAAATTTGCCTAAATTGATTCCAAGGATGGGTATCTCTTTCGGAGCGCATAAACGTCCGGCCCGGAGCATCGTCCCATCCCCGCCCAAGGCAATTAGCAAATCTTGGTCGTCAATCTGGAGAGTACTGAATACTCCTAGACCAACTTCCAAGCCCTTACTACGGAGATAACGTGCTATTTGTTCAGCAAATTTGGACGCATCCTTGATTTTTGGATGCGTCCCTACAACTACTTTTTGGAATTCCGAGATTTTTTCTACCATCAGGTAAATATTATAACCATGAAATAGGTAAAAGCAAGTGCCGGTGCCGTTCAATTCAGGGCCATCGCATTTGGAAAATATCCCTTTGAAAAGAGATGTCGTTGCGAGGAAGATGGGCAGCGTTTTTGCGCCCAGATGACGCGGCAACCTCATGAGTGACTGAAAATTGCCCTTTTTTGTGCTAACGTGAGATTGCCACGCTCCGCAGGCTCTGCTACTAATGACATGTTTAATGGGAGGGGCGCAGTACTCGGGGAGATTGCTTCGTCTCTCTACTACGTGCCGTTCCTCGCAATGACATCTGGTTAATGGGAAATTGCTCTAGTATTCAATTCTTTCCGTATTCCAGGGCCTGATTGCACTTAGAGCGATAACCACATTTTGCACACCGAGCCGGGATATTATGCTCTCTTTTCACACTAGTCTGGAGTTCGAGGCGGCGCATATCGGCCAGCACATCTAAAAGACGGCTTTCAAGTTCACCTGTGTAGTCAATGCGAAATGCTTTCTGCGGGTAACGCAAAATCCCGTAGGAAGGCCGCCGGTCATATTCTTTTTCCACCAACATGCAATAAGCAGCCAATTGCAAAATATGCGATTCGTGGGGAGTATTCTGAATCCGGCTAGATTTAACCTCAACGGGGATGATTTCATCACCATGTTCTACCAAGTAGTCTGGCTTCCCTGTTAACTTCAAAGCGGGATCATAGAGCGGTTCTTCGACAGCCCCCCATTTTCGAGTATCCGCGTAAATAACCTTCCCCCTCGGCAAAGCACTTGATTCCCGCTGACGAGCAGAGATCAAAAATAAAACCATTGCCGCTAAAATTGCCAAGAACGCTAAATACAACATAATTGATGCAGCCTAGAGGGAGGTGCAAGACTAGTGAAACGTAAAACGTGAAGAGTGAAACGTAAAAAGTAAAACGTGAGAGTCACACAACACGCAACACGTCTTCACGCAACACGCAACACGAATTTTATAAATATTTTCTTTCGAGTTCCTAGATAAAGCGCTGAGTCAAGTAGATGGTGAACAGTGCCAGGGCTGCCAATATCAAAATATAGGCCACAAGACGGAGAAACTCGCTTACAAAAACTTTCACGCCATGCTGATGGTGAGTTTCACGTCCATCGACCAATTCATGTTCATTTTGAGTTTTTACGCCTTTTAGGGTATACCACCAGGCGCGTTTACAATATAAATAGGAACTGATCTCAGCGGCTCTAATAGTACGCCGATATTTTCTCGACATGCGCTTTTCTCCAAAACGTGAGGAGTGAAGAGTGAAACGTAAAACGTGAAACGCGAGAGTCACGCATCACGTCTTCACGTCTTCACGCATCACGTCTTCACGCATCACGCCTCACGGGTTCTCCCCTAGCCATCAGAAGGGTTAGGCGGACGAAACAACGACGCGGCCAAGGAGGTATCTCCAGGCGATTTGATTTCGCCAAACTTTTGTTCGTATTTGGCAAGGTTATCCCCTAAAGCGCGGTAGAACAACTTAGCGCTCAAGGGACTCATAAGAATACGAGCCTCCACTTCCGGTTTTTTTTGCCCCGGTAACATACGCGCAAAATCAAACACCATTTCTGAAAATGAGTGGGTAATTCGCACCATATTTGCATACTGAGCTTCCAAATCGGGAGGTATTTCCACTGAAAGTAGTTTTTGCACGCTATTTTCTTCTTTTTGACTCATATAGTTTCCTTTGCAATTATTCACTCAATACGGTACAGTGAAACGTAAAACGTGAAACGTGAGAGTCACGCATCACGTCTTCACGCATCACGTTTTCACGCATCACGCCTTCACGCATCACGCCTTCACGCATCACGTCTTCACGCATCACGCCTTCACGCATCACGTTTTATACGGAGGATGCCAGCATAGCCTCTAGAAAGGAATCTCGTTTTCTTGGACTGGCTCCGGTCCACTCGCACCACCAGACTGAGCTTGGTAAGCCTCATTTTCCGCTTTACTGGACATGAAAACTACCCGGTTAGCCGTAATCTCAAAACTGGCACCCGCCGTACCATCCTGACGAGTCCAAATCCGAGGGCTGCCGGTTTGAGGGTCTGGTTTAATGCGTCCTTCAACAAGCACACGACTTCCTTTTTTCAAGTATTGATTAGTTGTCTCAGCCTGTCTGCCCCATGCCGAGACACGGAACCAGGTTGTTTCATCAGCGCGTTGCCCATCATTGGTAGTCCATTGACGACTTGTAGCAACAGAAAAATTTGTCACAGCTTGCCCACTAGGGGTATAACGCATTTCCGGGTCTCCCCCTAAATATCCGACAATAGTAATTTTTTGATACATGGTAATTTCTCCTTGTCAATAACTAAAAAACAAAGTAAGCGTTCACTCCCCTGTTTCCCAAAGGATAGTGAAGAGCCTGTGGTGAGGAACGAACCATCTTCCTCACCGAACGCCACCACTCGGTTGCAAACCTTCGCTATCCCGTGGATAAGAATAATTCGCTAAGGGGAGTGAATAATTACAAAAACGAAGTCTCAATTCCTGCTTATCCGAACAACGACTATTATACAACGCCTTGGCGTGAAACGTGAAGCGTGATGCGTGAAAATTTGTCACGCATCACGTTTCACGTCTTCACGTTTCACTCATCACGTTTTACTCTTCACGTTTCACTCTCCCCATTCCCGCGTCCGGTCGAATAATTCTTGCAAGGGACGCAACTCGTGAACCGGGAACACCAAGTTCTCGACCAAAGTCTTCCTCCCAGGGAATATCCTCTTCCCAGGGGGTAAACGCTGAGCCTCTCGCGCAAAAGTTTCGCCCGGTAAATATCCCACGAAAATTATTCTCATGCCATAGACCCAAATATTAGCCCACTGCGACGAGGAGATAAGATAAGGCTCTTTACAAAGAGGGCTGTGTAACCCAACCACGCCATCGGGCCATTTTTCAATCTGCAGGTAGCTCAAAGAATAAAACTCCACCGGGACAACGAGACGTTCTCTAGGAGAAAGGGTCAAACGCACGCTTTGGAACTCTCGTTTTGCTTTCTGACCTCCCAGGGTGATCGAAACAGGCTTAGAAGTATCACATTTCAAACTCACCTCTCCCAAAGAACTCCCCTGCTTAGAACAGAACTTCTCAGGTGGCACATTGTGAACAAGACAAGTATCTTGCCCTGCCTCCATGGCTCGCGCCACACGCTGGCGGGTACCGGCGATCAGAGCTGTTAAAAAAGCAAACACATAGATCATGTTCCGCACCTGCAGCAAACTGGGAACCTGTCCCGAAGGGACCGCAACCTGAGCCGGCAACAAAGCTTCTGGGGTCTGATGCACTTTGCGGATGGTATCCTTTTCTGAAAGGAACGCGGTTGCCAGAACACACTCCCTTCCGCCCAATTCAAGGGCATGACCTTCCGGGTTGGCAAAACGTGCCGTTCCCCAGACCTTGTGGGGGATTCCGCGAGCGACAAGATAACGCTTGAAGGCCAGTTCCACGCCTTTAGAGGCTACCACCTGACGCAAACGCTGCGGAACATCTCCACGCTCTCGAGGATAGGAATAAGGCAAAGAGCGCAGCCCGTATGCTATCCCGGCCTGCGTTAAGTCATTACTATACGAAAGAGTTATAAAATCTGAGATGGTAACCATTTTCAACTTTTCCAGTGCGTGTTGCGCAAGTGGCAAGGGGCAAGTGGCAGGAAGCTTGCTTCCACAGTTTCTGATTATGCGCCAATACAATTGGCTTACTACCCAAACGCATCACGTCTTCACGCCTCACGTTTCACGCCTTCAAACATCCTTATTCTTCTATCTCTCGCACAACCAAGTCTGTGAAACTCACCGTAACGGCGTTCTCTCCTGCAGAACGTGCAAACACGCCAAAAGAACCTTTTGCAATCTGATCATCGGTAACAGTGAACTGCAACTCACCGTTGATAAAAAACCGGAACTCATCCCCCTTGGCCCACACCCCTAAGCGGGATTCGCTGGGGGCGGCGGAGGGCACAGATGCGCTCGGCTGCCAGGCCTGGGGAGAAAAAGCCCCTCCACCTATAAGGCGATCTAAACGCACTTCCCCATCGCACGACAAAGAATAGCGGTAATAACTAATATTCTTGGCGGCCCGAAACATCAGGCCATACTCATCTTTGCCAGCACACAAACTGGGCCGCGCCGTGATCTCTATGTAAAAATCGCTGAACTGCGGCTCTTCTAAGACGCTGTATAAAAAAACTCCCGGTTCATTGATGATCAGGTTTAGCTCGCCACTATTTACACTAACGCTCCCTCGCGCAGAGTTTTCTAAGAGCCACTCGCCCGGAGAGCCGAAATCCTCGCTGAAAATGATCTTGCCAAGGCCGGTATAAAGTGTGGGGGATGGTGTGCTCGCTTGCACGGGGGCTGGCTTCAGCGTTGCGGTGGAGGGAAACCACTCCACCGTGGGCGTGGGGGAGATGGAGGGGGTAGGGGTTGAGGTCGGCAAGGGCGTAGGCGTGACAACAGATACGCAGGCACTCAACCCCAAGGTAATCAAGAAGAAAACGAGTTTTTTCATGCAATGGCTAACACCTTCCCACGCTCAAGCCGGATCACACCTTCCCACGCTCAAGCCGGATCACACCTTCCCACGCTCAAGCTGGATCGACAGATCCAGCGGACTCCAACCCGGGGGAACTGGCGTTCCCCCTCGAGCAGTGGGTGGCTAACACTGAATAATATGATCGCGCTCCCACGCTCAAGCTGGATCGGCAGATCCGGCGGACTCCAACCCGGGGGAACTGGCGTTCCCCCTCGAGCAGTGGGTGGCTAACACTGAATAATATGATCGCGCTCCCACGCTCAAGCTGGATCGACAGATCCAGCGGACTCCAACCCGGGGGAACTGGCGTTCCCCCTCGAGCAGTGGGTGGCTAACACTGAATAATCTGGTCACGCTCCCACGCTCGAGCTGGATCGACAGATCCAGCGGACTCCAACCCGGGGGAACTGGCGTTCCCCCTCGAGCAGTGGGTGGCTAACACTGAATAATCTGGTCACGCTCAGGGCCAACGGAGACCAACTTCACCGGCAACCCGACCAGACTCTCAATGCGCTGCACATACTCCTGCGCCTGGGGGGGGAGATCATCCCACTCCCGCACTTCCCAAACGTCTTTCTCCCATCCCGGCAGCTCTTCGTAGACCGGTTCAAAAGGGGATAGATCGCTGGGGCCAAGTGGGAGATTCTCCAACGTTTCGCCATTGGCCTTGTAGCCCATGCAAATTCGCAGGGGATCGAGATTGGTCAGGATGTCCAGCTTGGTGAGGGCCAGCTCGGTGAGGCCGTTGACGCGCACGGCGTAGCGCAGCAGGACAGCGTCCAGCCACCCCACCCGGCGGGGCCGCCCTGTGGTGGTGCCAAACTCATCCCAGGGGTTGTCACCCGTCCCCCTGAGGCGGATGGCCGCATCCCCGAAGACCTCCGTCGGGAAGGGGCCCTCCCCCACCCGGGTCTGGAAGGCTTTGGTGACGCCGATGACGCGGTTAGTTTTCCCCACCCCCACGCCCAACCCCACCAATACTCCCGGAGCGGTGGGCGTGGAACTGGTCACAAAGGGGTAGGTGCCATGATCCAGATCTAATAATGTGCCCTGCGCTCCTTCCGCCAAGACCGATTTGCCACTTTCCAGGGCCTCCGCCAAGAGGGTTGATACATCCCCCACGTAGGGAGCCAATGCGCGGGCATATCCAGCATATTCCTGGGCTACGGATTTCGCGTCAAGGGGCGGGGCATTATAAAGTGCCGTGAGCTGCTGGTTGATCTTTTCGATATGCGCCTCGATGGCATCCGCGAAGGTCTCCTGAGAGAGGACGGCCTCCATGCGGATTCCGCTGCGGGCGGCCTTGTCATTGTAGGCTGGGCCAATTCCGCGCTGAGTGGTGCCAATTTTGTCCTCGCCCCGGGCCATCTCGCGGGCCTTATCCAGGGCGCGGTGGCCGGGAGTGATGACGTGGGCGGCATAAGAGATGCGCACCCGCTCCGGGTTGATGACCACTCCCGCCTGGCGGAGCTGTTCCATCTCCGAAAGCAAAACGGCAGGATTGATGACCATCCCGTTCCCAAGCAGGCCAACCGTGTGGGGCTGGATCACGCCGGAGGGGATAAGATGCAGCTTGAAGGTTTGCTCTCCCACGGTGACGGTATGCCCGGCGTTATCCCCCCCCGAGTAGCGGGCCACGTAATCTGCTTCGGCGGCCAATAAGTCTACCACGCGCCCTTTGCCTTCGTCGCCCCACTGTGCGCCGACTACTATGTTAAATGCCATGATTAACTCCTAGCAATATAAAAGTGATATTGTTCACTACTCAAAAACCGGCAAAAGATTGAGAATGGTATCCACGCATTCCGAAAACAAAGGTCTCTGTACTTAAGACCTTTGTTTTCCGTCCGCAAGTTCATTTTAGCATAAACTGGGCCGTGGTAAACAGGTATGCAGGGTATACAGGGTATAAGAGAAATGAGGAAAAGCGCATGTCAGAAAAAGCTATTTTGATCACAGGCGTTTGCGGGGAAATCGGTCAGGCCCTGCTGGAAAGCTTTGCAGAGCAAAACGAGCAAACTGTTGTCACTTTCGATTTAAAGCCGCTCCCTGATAAACTACAGGGAAAATCTACACACGTTGAGGGAAATATCCTCGATAAAGACCTCTTGGCTCAGTTGTCCGCCGAGTATGAATTCGAGGTTATTTACCACATGGCGGCCCTGCTTTCTACAACAGGGGAGCACAAACCGGCCTTGGCCCACGAAGTCAACGCCTGCGGGACAGTCGAGCTTCTGAAAATGGCTGCCGGGCAATCTCAGGCTCAAGGGAAACGTGTCAGGTTCATATTTCCCAGCTCGATAGCCGTCTATGGCCTCCCTGACCTGGAAACGAAAAGGAAGCATTATCGCATACACGAACGGGAATGGACTGAACCAACCACCATGTATGGATGCACTAAGTTGTACTGTGAAAAAGTGGGGAATTATTATAGTAAATACTTTTTGCAATTGGGGAAAGAAGAGCCGGTGCGGCTGGATTTTAGGGCCCTGCGCTTTCCGGGGCTGATAAGCGCTTTCACCGTCCCCAGCGGGGGAACCAGCGATTACGGCCCAGAGATGCTGCACGCCGCCGCCCAGGGGAAGCCTTATGCCTGCTTTGTGCGCCCCGATGTGCGCATCCCCTTTATGGTCATGCCAGACGCAGTGAAATCACTTTTAACCTTAGCCGCCGCCCCCCAGGAAAACTTGAGCACGCGGGCCTATAATGTGACCAGTTTCAGCCTCTCCGCCGAAGAGTTCAAAGAGGTGGCGCAGAATTCCTTCCCCAAAGCGGAGATAGTGTTTAGGCCAGATGTGAAGCGCCAGTCCATTGTCGATAGCTGGCCCGCTGATCTGGACGACAGCGCAGCCCGTCAAGATTGGGGTTGGGAGCCAGATTATGACGTTGAACGGGCTTTGGGGGAATATTTAGTGCCTAATATTCGTGAGAGGTACCGGTAGGGAAGCAGGGGAGCAGGGGGGCTGGGAAGCAGGGGGGACGGGAAGCTGGGGAGCAGGGGAGCTGGGAAGCAGGGGGGACGGGAAGCACCTCTGGAGTCGGGAAGCTTGCTTCCCACGAAGAGACAAGGAAACAATAACCCAACAAAATCAAAATCTGTGCTAAAATGCCTCTTGGCAGCTTAATTGCCCATTTAGGGAATTCCAAGATTCAAATTCCCAAAAACTTAATGGGTTATTACATTTTCTAAGGTGATTTTTTACGCAACACGCTACACGCAATACGCAACAAGGAGATCTTACCATGGCAAACATAAAGAAAAAAAAGGGCGTTATCGGCATTCTCACCGGCGGCGGTGACGTTCCGGGTTTGAACCCGGCTATTCGCGCGGTTACCATTCGAGCTATTCGTGAGGGATACCAAGTCATTGGCCTCAGGCGGGGCTGGGCCGGTATCACGGAAATTATCCGTGATAAAAAGGTCGACAATTCCAACAATTACGAGATATTGACTGAGAATGAGGTTAACAAAGCTGGCAGAACTGGCGGAACATTTTTACATACTTCACGCACACGCCCCAGCCGAGTCCCCAAGGCCAATGTTCCCGCGCACCTGCGTGAACAATACGCCGATGAGACAAACGATCTCACCCCAGAGGTGCTCAAAAATCTTGACTACCTAGGCATTGATTACCTGATTCCAATTGGCGGTGACGATACTTTAAGCTATGCCGTTGAACTATATCAAGAAGGCGTCAAGGTCGTTGGTTTCCCAAAAACAATGGATAACGACGTCCCTGGCACAGACTATTGCATCGGCTTCAGCACCTGTGTCACTCGTACCATCGAGATCACCAACAGCCTGCGCACAACAGCAGGTTCCCATGAACGCTTCTTGATCTTGGAAGTTTTTGGACGTTATGCGGGATTCACCGCTATGCTGCCCACAATGGCTGGAGCCGCCGACCGCTGCGTGATACCTGAATACGAATTCGATATCGACCAACTTACCGAACTCCTAACTTATGATCGCTCAAGGAACCCCAGTCAATACTCAATTGTCTTGGTGTCCGAAGGAGCTATGTTCAAGGGTGGAAAAATGATATTCAAGGATATTACTACTGATGCCTATGGGCATAAAAAGCTAGGCGGCATTGGCGATCTGGTTTCCGAGGAACTCAAAGCCCGCTCCGCAAAATTCAACAACGGCTCCACTATCAATGTTGTTAATCAGAAACTAGGGTATTTGGTACGTGGCGGCAGCCCTGATGCCATTGACTCCATCGTTCCCATGGCTTACGGGAATCTGGCCCTAGATTTGATCCTCCAAGGCGTTCATGGGCGGCTGGTCGTTCTTAAAAATGGCCGCTATGATAATGTCCCCATTGAGGTAGTCGCCCACTCGAGCAAAGCAGTTAATATAAACAAGCACTACAACACCGAACGGCTGCGCCCAAGTTATAAGCGTTTCTTGATGAAACCTCTATTCATTATGACCAGTGAGTTGGAATAGGGAGGGGGGAGGGGCAAGGGGCAAGGGGCAAGGAGCAAGAGGCAAGGAGCAAGGTGGACAAAGTAGACATGGTATACAATCCCCGCGCCCAAGGGACATCGGACTACTAGTGGTGTGCGGCGGAAATCCGTCGAGGGTTTTTCACGCTCGCGAAGGATCGGCAGATCCTGAGCTACAACTTGCCACAAGAGGGATAATCACCGTTTCAGGTGGGATCTGGCGATACGCGGAGCAGATTAACTATCGGAGGACTTCCGCCAATGATCACTAGACTACCAGACTAAAGACCACCAGACTGGTAGAATGAAGGGAAAAACACGATGCTAACCGAACATCCTATCAACATCTTAGTTGTAGAAGACGACCCCCTTGCCAACCAACTAATTTGCAGACAACTACAACTTGAAGGACATCAAGTAGTAGGCCGCGCCTTTGATGGCTCCCAAGCACTTGAGATGACAAAACGCCTCAAACCAGACATCGTCCTAATGGACCTGCAAATGCGGGAAGCTAGTGGCCATACCGATATGCAGGCAGGTACAAAAGCCACCCAGCTTATCCAAGAACAATGCCCTACCCCTGTGATCATCCTGACAGCACACGAAAACCCCACCCTGATCAGCAAAGCCAAAACCGTAGGCGCGGGTGCTTATCTCATCAAACCGCCCAAAATACAAGAAATAGAACGAGCTGCCGCCATTGCCATGGCCCGTTTCAAGGATATGATGGAATTGCGCCACCTCAATGAAAAACTTCGAGAAGAAATCGCTCTCCGCCAGCAAGCAGAGAAAGACATCAAACACATGGCCACCCACGACGCCCTGACAGGCCTCCCCAACCGCTGGCTGCTCAGCGATCGCTTCAAAGTGGAAATGGCGCACGCAAAACGCAACCGGCAGCTACTGGGAATAATGCTCCTGGACCTGGATCACTTCAAAGACGTAAACGATACCCTTGGACACAACACCGGCGACAAGCTCCTCCAAATCACAGGCAAGCGGCTCACCAATCTCCTGCGGAAAAGCGACACCACCGTCCGCATGGGGGGCGACGAATTCATAATCCTCTTGCCAGAAATGACCCAAGCAGAGGACGCCGTTGAGGCCGCCCAAAAAATATTGGCAACCATTCGAAAGCCATTTATAATAAGCAGCATCGAAATCCAAATCACTACCAGCATTGGGATCACTCTCTGCCCCACCGATGGCGAAGACCTCGAAACCCTGATGAAAAACGTCGATATTGCCATGTACCACGCCAAGGAACAGGGACGGGATAATTACCAGTATTTTAGTCGGTAGTCTTTCCGGGGGATAATCCGCTCCAAAACCGCTTCCCTGCCCCTCAACGGAAAACCACCCCCCAGCGTTACTGTGATCATTCAAACCCCGTGTCATTATTACCATAATGCGTTATAATACCCTCGCCGACCGTATCCCCCCGACCGGTACGGCACATCACGTTTCACGTCTTCATATCTTCACGTTTCATCGCGAAGCATCCCCGCAGGGAGACGCCTTCACGTTTTACTCTTTCACGTTTCATCGCGAAGCATCCCCGCAGGGGGACGCCTTCACGTTTCACGTTTTACGGACTCTACCCCACAAGGAGGGTACCCCCCATGAACGACACCCCCAATCCCCCACGCAAAAAAATAACCACCCACACATTCCGCCTCAAAAAGCGACGCGGCGAGAGTATCACCATGCTCACCGCCTACGATTATCCCACCGCCCTCGCTGTTGACCAAGCCGGGATTGATTCCATCCTGGTAGGCGATTCCCTTGGAATGGTGGTCTTAGGCTACGAAAACACCCTCCCCGTGACCATGGCCGACATGCTCCACCACTGCAAAGCCGTCTCACGGGGAGCGTCAGCCGCATTATTAATTGGTGATATGCCCTTTATGTCGTACCAGGCCGGTGTCAATGACGCCGTGCGTAACGCCGGGCGCTTCCTCCAAGAATCCGGCATGGACGCCGTGAAACTAGAGGGCGGCCGGGAGCGTTTGCCAGCCATCAAGGCCATCATCGGGGCGGGGATTCCCGTTTTGGGACACCTGGGCCTCACCCCGCAGAGCGTCCACCAAATGGGCGGATTCCGCGCCCAAGGCAAAACCGCCGCGGCG
>DAOUWT010000290.1 GCA_030666985.1 Chloroflexota bacterium | reverse complement strand
GAGGATGGGGGGCGCTAATGGTTGGCACGGGAATGGCGTGTAGGAGGGGAGTGGGGCTTGGCCGCTTTGGGCATGGGCGGTTGCCGTTTGGGCCACAAAGGTTTGAATCTGCTCAGGACTTTGGGTAGCGGGTTTTTGAGCACTGGGCATGTTGCAGGATACCAGGGCAATGACAAATAGGATAGAAAGTAATGCTCGGATGTGTTTTGTTGGAGACATAAGAAACCTTCCTTTTTGTATCTATTCAGGTTTGTGTTTTGTCCACTAATTTTGCCGGAGGCACGCGAATTCAGGGGATGGCTCGGTGGAGTAGTGGAGCACCCCTATTTTATGCTCTTTTCTCAATATATGCAACTGGATTGGGGATTATGCCATTTCGGATTTGGGAATGTGGATTTCGGGTTTTCTGCAAGCGAGTTTTGCATTTTGCACCGTCCTTTTCTGTATTATACCGGTATTATAAGTGTAAGGGAGTTGAAAGTTTCAAACTATCCCATTTTGCTCGGAATGGATCGCCATATCCATGTTTTACAGTAGTAAAATCAGGGCTGTTCAGTTCTCCCGCAATCAGACCTGACAGGTTTCCGAAAGCGTCTTTGGGACGCAGGTTTCGGCCATTTCTGTGCATATTTTAGCCTGAAAACCCATGCAAAAACCTGTCAGGTCTTAGAACTGAACAACCCTGGTAGTAAAATAGTCCAATTTATCACGTTTACCCGCTGGATCTGGCGATCCAGCTAGAGCGAGCGGGATCGTTATTTTTTTGCAATCCCCTAAACCTTATTGGCTCTTTGACCTTTTGTGTGGTTACCCAGACCTGTTAGGTTTTAGATGGTGATTTTTGGATAAAATCATGTCTGAAGCACGCTTGTTTTCCATCTCAAAAGGGTATCCGGAAACCTGACAGGTCTTGCGCTGTGTCCCCCTACCACACTATTCATCAAAGAGCCACCTTATTTAGGATGGGTCATTCAACTGCCACTTGCAACTTGCTACTTGCCCCTCCCATTTGACCGTACTGCAAAATCCTTGTACAATGCAGGGTATGGAAAAATGGCACATCACCCCCGAAGACCCAGGCGAGTTCACTCTGGCGGCGGACGCCCGTTGCAGCACTACAAATTACGCCAATGATCACATCTGGGAACTGCGTTATCAAGATGTCGAGCCTCCCGCCCTCACAGTTCAAACCACTTATGGGCTGCGGGCGCGTTCCTTCCGGATTTTTCCCCGTTTTGTAGAAGGGGATGTGGCTATCGTCGATCTGGTCGATTTTGACTCCCCTCTCACCATTCACAACTTTGGGCCTAGTTTTATTTCTATGTCCTATTATCCCGTACCAGGGATCATGGTCGAGGCTTATTATTGCGTTCCAGAATCGAATGTCATGGGAGGGGTGATCACGCTCACTAATACAAAGCTCAAAGAGCGCGAGTTGCGTTTTGAATTAGCCGCTGTCCTGGCTCCTGATGAAGATGGATATAGGATGGCGGCCCGCAAAATAGAGGAAGTGACTGTGCTCAGCGGCCAAACTCACCACCTCCACCCCGTGCTATTCATTACCGGGGGGGCACAGGAAGGCGCGGGGGCTTTCTCTTCCTTGGCCTTTGACCTGGAACTAGCGCCAGGGGCTTATCGAACGTTCACCTGGGCTGCGGCAGCCTTAGAGGATGAAGGGGATTCTTTCCGCCTGGCACGGGAGACCGCCACACGCCACTGGGAGGGAGAAATCGCCCGGGCCGAGATGCTCGCCGCGGGACAGATTGCCGTCAGGACCGGCGACCACGATTGGGACAGGGCTTTCGCCCTGGGGCAGAAAACGGCCTTCGGGCTGCTCATGTCCCCCACTCCTAACTTCCCCGGCACGTCCTTTGTGGTCAACCGCCTCCCCGAACAGGGATTCTCTGCCCAGGGGGATGGCCGAGACTATCAGCTCAATTGGAGCGGGCAAACCCCTCTCCAGGCTGACTATCTCTCAGGCATAATAGCTAACACTGCTCCTGAACTTGCTCAAGATTTGTTGCTAAATTTTCTCTCCTTCCAATCCGAAGAGGGCTTTATCCCCAAAAAGGTTGGGCTGGGGGGACAAGAAAGCGACCTGTTGGCCATGCCCCTTATGAGCCAGATGGCCTGGAGAGTTTACCAATCCAACCAGTCGGAAGAGTTTTTGGAAGAAGTTTTCCCAAAATTGGAGGCCTTCGCGCGGGCCTGGTTCACGCCAGAGCAAGATAGCGACGAAGATGGCATCCCAGAGTGGACGCGGGCCAGGCAATCCGGTTTCGAGGCCCACCCCGCAAATATCACCAACCCCAATTGGGTCCTACATCCCGAAGTTTCCATGACCGAAGAACCCGCTTTATGCGCTTTGTTGTCTAATGAACTGCAGATCCTGATCAGGATGGCAAGCATTCTTGGAGAAGAGTCTGCTATAAGCTCACTCCAAACCTTGAGAGCGACTTTAGAAGAAGCTATCCACGAGGCGTGGGATGAGGAAGATGCCTTGTATTACCGCTGGGACAAGGACACCCATTTTTCTCCGGCCGGGAAAACCCTGGTAATGGGAAAGGGTAACGGGCATCTCAACATTCAAATGCAATTCGACCATCCGGTGAGGTTGCTAATCCAAATAAAAGCTGCCAGCTCTCCCCCTTCGAAACTAAAAGTTTTCATCCACGGCTATGAAACCCCGGACAAACATCACGTAGAACGTATCTCTCCCACTCAATTTCAATGGCACTTGGGAACAGGAAAGGGCATGAGCCACTGTGTTTACTCATTTTTAGAATATGTGGATGTATATGACATGGGAGAAGACGACAAAATCCTCGTTCATGTAGCACATTATCGCACGGAAGACCTTTCACTGCTTTTGCCTTTGTGGAGCGGGGACGCATCCCAGGAAAATGCCCGCAAACTCATCAAAGAAACCATCACCGCCCCGGAGCGTTTTTGGTTCCCCTTTGGCCTGCGGTCAACCCCTCACGCAGAGCGCCCAGCCGTTCTCATGCCTTGGAATACTATGGTCGGCAAGGGGCTGATAGCTTATGGCAGACGTGATCTGGCCGCCAAGCTGGTATCCAAGCTCATGGGAGCCATTATCAAGAATCTCAAAGAGAATGGCAAGTTCTACGCCTGCTACGATGCCGAGACAGGGCAAGGACTCCAAGAACATAATACAGTAGACGGCCTGGCGCCTCTTGAGCTATTCCTGGAAACCCTGGGGGTGAGGATTATCTCGCCGCGCAAATTTGCCATCGAGGGGCGCAACCCTTTCCCCTGGCCCGTCACCATCACCTACCGGGGAACGAGCATCGAACGCCGAAGAAGGAGAACTATTGTAACTTTCCCCGACGGCCAAACGGCGGTGTTCACCAATCCTAGGCCGCAAATTGTTAGCTTGGAGTAGAGTGGGGAGTGGGGAGTGGATATTAGATATTGGATATTGGGGGACGCGGTGCTCGCTTTGCGTGCTTCGCATGCACGCCTGCGGCGGAGCACGGACAGGCGCGGATGAAAAACTGGGCATCTCGTCAAGAGATACTCGCTGTGTGCAGGTCTCCTACTCCCCCAGTACACGACGGCGGAAGTCCTTGTAGGGTTAATCTGCTTTGCTCTGAGGGGAAGGCCACTTCCCCGT
>DAOUWT010000042.1 GCA_030666985.1 Chloroflexota bacterium | reverse complement strand
TGCTCGAAGGGGATCGCCAGCTCCCCTGGATTCCGCACCCGATGGGGCTGCCGACCCATCTCGAGCAAGAGAAGGAATGAATTTGTATCCCATACGCGTTTGCCCCGGATATGCCAATCATCCTGGTTCCAAGAGCCTAAAGGTCTTAGAAACTTTTGAGACTTTTAGGCTCTCGATTCTTCCTTATCGGTGGGGTAAAATAGAGGCATTACCAGATGAACAATCCGCCACCCGGCTTCGGGAACTCCCCGATCAACACTACAAACACAGATCATAAAACCATGCCGATCCCACACCAACGAATCACCACAGAGTTTCAGAACCGTTTTGGGGAATCCCCCGCATTCATTGTGCGGGCCCCAGGGCGGGTTAACTTGATTGGTGAACACACTGATTATAACGATGGTTTCGTCCTGCCGGTGGCTATTGACTTATTCACTTGGATCGCGCTTCGCCCGCGAAATGATGGCCGAGTTCACGTTCATTCCTTGGATTTCTCCCAACCGGCAGATTTCTCTCTTGGTGAGATCTGCCACGGGGAGGGGTGGGAGGAGTACGTCCGAGGGGTGGCGTGGGCGCTCCAGGGGAAGGGTTATCCTCTCCGGGGGTGGGAAGGGGTTCTTGTCAGCGATATCCCCATGGGGGCAGGTTTATCTTCCTCAGCAGCGTTAGAGCTTTCCGTTGCGCGTGCCTTTTGGGCCGTGAGCCGCTGGGATTGGCAGCCCACCGAAATTGCTCTATCCGCAAAAAAGACAGAAAATGAGTGGTTGGGGCTGCAAACCGGGATCATGGATCAGATGATTTCTGCTAACGGGAAAGACGGTCATGCCCTGTTGATCGACTGCCGGGACTTATCATCCCGCTTGGTGCCGCTGCCCGATGATACTGCCATCGTAGTGCTTGATACAGCAACTCGCCGCGGTCTGGTAGATTCAGCCTACAACGAACGAGTCTCTCAATGCAAAATAGCCAGCAACTTTTTTGGTGTGCCGGCCTTACGAGACGTGTCTCTGAAAGTTTTCGAAGCTAGGTCTGGTGAATTGGAGCCGCTTATTCAGCGCCGCGCCCGGCATGTGATCACTGAGAATGCTCGCACTCTTCAGGCTGCTGAGGCCATGCAGGCTGGTGATGCAATTACACTAGGGCAATTAATGCACGCTGGTCATATCAGCCTTCGGGATGATTATGAAGTTTCTAGCGAAGAATTGAATCTCATGGTGAATATTGCCCAATCCCAGCCCGGCTGCTTTGGGGCCCGCATGACGGGAGGGGGATTTGGCGGATGCGCGGCAGCCCTGGTGCAAAAGCAGGTTACCCCCGTGTTTGCCGGTGAAGTCGCTGTGATTTACAAAAAGCACATTGGCTTACAACCGCATGTGTACATCTGTCACCCAACCAATGGGGCCGAGTTAGTGGAAGAATAACTTTACTTCACAAAATCCCCCATAAAGTGGAAGTATCCCCGCTGGCCCAATTTTTTATTCCACATTTTGATTGATTTTCTTACTCGCTTCAGACAGGCAATGATTTCGTCTATTTCAAGAGGTTTCATTTCAAAAGCAACTGGCCGGCCGTCTTTTTCAAATGACATATCCCCGCTAAGACGCATATCGCACATATCCTTAACAAATGTATAAGCACGTTTCTGCCATTCTGTTCGCAAGAGGGGAGGCGGGTCTTCACGTTCATGGTCGCCAGATTGGTAGGTTTTCATGAGAGTTGTGATAACTTTTTCAGCGTCATAATCGGTCATTTCCTCATATTTTCTGTACGTTTCTGCAAGAGCAAATTCGATATTCTGTAAAACATCCATGTATTGGTCTTCAAACTTTGTGGAATTTTGCATAGTACGTCCTTGTGGCTGTTGTTGTAAACGGAGTATGTTGGTAAATTGGGGATTAGTAGATTGGGGATTGGTAGATTGGTAGATTGGTATGTTGGTATGTTGGTACGTTGGTAAATTGGGGGCCAATATACCAGTTCCCAATATACCAGTCTCCCAATCTACCAGTTTCCCAACTTACCAGTTTCCCAATTTACCAAACTACCCCACCTCCAACATCGCAAACCCTGTAATTACCTTTGGATAAAAATCGGTCGATTTCTGGGGCATCTTCTCCCCGGCATCGGTGCAGTCCGTGACCTGTTCAATACGGGTGGCGTTGAGGATGAATAGGAAAGCGGTATCCTTCTCACCCAAGTGGTCGTTTACTTGGGCGCTCACTCGGTCGTATCCTATATCCGGTTCACGGAGATATTGTATGCCTTCTTTATTGTCGATTTTTTCCGCGCTGATTTCCATGACGTGTTCCAGGAGGAGTTTGTGGAGGATGCTGGCGTCCAGTTCGTGCCAGGCTTGCGCCCGCTGGGGGGTGAGTTCTGCCATGATGGATGCGTCGCTGAGGGTCAGGAAGTGGCAGCCCTCGGTGGTAACTAGCCCAATGCGGCCCACTTCCCCCACGGATTGGGCCATCTTCCCCTCTAGGGCAGTCCTATCCGCCACTTTTTCGACCGTGAAGTATTTCTCCGCTGCTTTTACCACTTCCGCGCTGGTTTTCTTTTTGTATCCGAAGATCAGGCGGTGGGTGGGCAAAATCGTCAGGCCGGGATCGCTCATGCTCACCAGAGCTGCCATGCGGTAGTTGAACCCTGCTTCGGCTGGGGCAGCGGGGTTTTTCTCACGCATTTCTTCCCGGTAAGCGAGAGCCGTCTCGTAGCGGTGATGCCCGTCGGCGATGATTAGGTTGCGCTTCGGAGCCATCTCAGCCGCCACGGCGTTGAGTACATCTTTGTCGGTGACTACCCATACTTTGTGTAGAACGTCTTTCTCGTGCAACTCTTTGGCCCTGATGTCCGGCTCTCGATTGATGGCTTGGGCTAGCAGGGCGTCTACCTTGTTCTCCGGGTCGGGATAGAGCATGAAGATATTGCCAAAATAGGTTTCAGTGGCGCGGGTGAGGTTGAGGCGGTCAATCTTGGGGCCGGCATGGGTGCGCTCGTGGGGGAGGACAATCCCCTCGTCGAATTCGGCCAACTCGAAAGCGGTGATGAGGGCTTTGCGCGTTACTTCGCTGCCATTGGGGAGGGGGAAGATTTGGTGATAAACGTAGAGAGCGGGTTCCTCTTCCCGAACGAGAATGCCTTCTTCCAGCCACTGGTTCAGAAAATCCCTGGCGCGGGTGTAGACGTTGTTTTCCTCGTTGTCGCCTTCGAACTCTTTGCCTTTGATGATGCGCACGATGTTGTGATCGCTGAGGTCGTAATATTGGTCTTGCAGCCCGTAACGCACGCGGTCATAAGGTTGGCTGATGACGGCATCGAAGTTATCTATTTTTTCGGGGTTATAACGAATTCCTTTAAAGGGTTTTATGTTTGCCATTTTCTTTCCTTAAAATTTATCTAGGAGATTGTAAAAATAGTGAAACGTGAAACGTGAAAACGTGAAACGTGAAACGTGAAACGTGAAACGTGAAACGTGAAACGTAAAAACGTAAAATGTGAAAACGTAAAATGTGAAAACGTGAGTTCACGCATCACGCAACACGCAACACGCATCACGTTTCACGCCTCACTCCGCCAGCGCGCCAATCACTTTTCGGGCGACCTCTTCTCCTACACGCGCTTTGGCTTCGGCTGTCCCGGCCCCAACATGCGGGGAACCGATCACTTCATCCAAGGTGTAGAGCTTGTGCCCCTTGCTGGGTTCCTCGGCGTAAACGTCTAGGGCTGCTCCGGCCACTTTGCCGGCTTTGATGGCATAGTAGAGGGCGTCCTCGTCGATTGTGCCGCCTCTCCCGCAGTTGATGATGCGCACGCCGTCTTTCATTTTCTTAAAGCTTTCGGCGTTGACGATATTGTGGGTGGTCTCCTTGTGGGGAACGTGCAGGGAGATGAAATCGGAGCGCTCGAAGAGTTCATCCAAGGGAACGAACTCAACCCCTTGGGCTTCTTTTTCACCGTAATAATACGACAGGACGGTCATTCCGAGAGCATTCGCTAGCTCAGCGACTGCCAGACCGATGCGGCCAGGACCGATAATGCCCAAGATCTTCTCGGTTAACTCAATACCCTTGAACTTTTTCTTTTCCCACTTTCCTGCTTTCATGGAGGTGGTCATTCGGGGGATATGACGGGCTAATGCGAATAAATAGCCGACGGTTAATTCGGCGACTGCCTGCGTGGATGCACTGGGAGTGTTCAGTACTTGGATTCCTTTGGATTTAGCGTATTCAACGTCAATGTTGTCAAGCCCTACGCCTCCTCGGACGATGGCTTTCAGGTTTGTAGCTGCGTCAATGACCGGTTTGCGAACCTTGGTGCGGCTGCGGACGACCATGCAATCGTACCCTGGGATGGCTTCTACTAATTCTTCGGGAGTAATATCCGGGCGGTTGACAACCTCAATCCCGGCTTTGGCTATGGTTTCAAGTGCTTTTGGGTCTGTTGCGTCACAAATTAATACTTTCATGGGACACCTCTTTTGGTAGTTATATTTATCCTGGTTCGTAAAACGTAAAACGTGAAACGTAAAACGTGAGTTCACGCATCACGCCTTCACGTAACACGCAACACGCATCACGTCTTCACGCATCACGTCTTCACTATTTACAAATCTAAAATATCCTCAATCTGAGCCGTGACCCATTTGGCGTCATCGAGTGTCAAGTCTCCCATGTGGGCTATGCGGAAACATTTCCCCTTGAGGGGACCGTAACCGTTGGATATGGCCGCACCGCGCAGAGCTAGACGATTATTAAGCTCGGCCACGTCAATGCCACGGGTGTTCTCAACATTGGTCAGGGTAAGCGAGAGATATTTTTCATCCGAGAAAAGGCCAAAGTATTTTCGCGCCCAATTTTGGACATAAGCAGCCATTTCCTCGTGGCGTTTCCAATGGTTTTCTAAGCCCTCTACAATGAGAATGTCGTCAAGTTGAGCGTTCATGGCCTGAATGAGGCTCACGGCTGGAGTAGCGGGGGTCTGGTGCTTGTCATACTTCTTATCCATCATTTTGTAGGAGAAGTAATACCCGCCGTTTGGAACTTCTAAAGCGCGTTCTCTAGCCCGGTCGCTCACAGCGCAGACTGTTAATCCGGCGGGGAGGGCGAAGCATTTTTGCACCCCGGCCAGGCAGACGTCTAAGCCCCAGGCATCGAACTCGATCTTGGCCCCGGCCATCCCGCTCACGGCATCCACCAGAATCAAGACTTCGGGATATTTTTCATTAACGAGGGCCGCAATTTCTTTGACGGGATTTTCTAACCCAGTGGAGGTCTCGTTGAAGACCACGGTCAGGGCGTCATATTCCTCGCTGGAGAGGGCTTCGTCAACTATTTCGGGGGTGATGGGCTGTCCCCAAGGAGCCTCGACGGTATCACACGGAATCCCGTTAGCAACGGTAATCTCGTGCCAGCGTTTGGAAAAGGCGCCGTTGACGGTGTTGAGGATTTTCTTCTTGGAGGCCTGACGAATGGAGCCTTCCATCATGCCGGTAGAGGAGCTTGCGTAGAGATATACGTGCTGTTTTGTGTAGAGAAGTTCCTGCAACTTAGTGGTGGCCTGTCTTTGTAGTTCGGAATATTCTGAGGTGCGGTGATGGATCATTGGAGCCGTTTGGGCTTCCAGAATCTTTTCCCTTACGTGTGTGGGGCCTGGCGTGAAGAGTTTCTTGTACATAAATATCTCCTGTGGGTTAGAAAGTTAGGCGGGTACAAACTGTCATTATGTTAGTGGTGCATTGCATCTGCTTTTGGATGCATTGCACCACGAGTCTGCCTATGAGACTCGAACTGCAATGCACTTTCCCAAGTGCAATGCAGTTCTGCCATCATGATTTTGAGCAACTATCATTCATCTATCAGTATATTGAATGTTATTGCCTATGTCAACAGGCAAGGTGTAGATGTGGATATTTGTCTGACAACTGGTGATGTTCTTCGTGCCCTGATATGCTTAGCCCCTTGTCATGCAACGAAAGGCGATATAAATATCGCGTTACGCTTTCGTAGTGCGACATTCATGTCGCTTTGCACACTTGTTCCTGATGAGCCAAGTTTCTTTATGCTCGTTGTCAGTAAAGATTACCGCTCAACAAGAATTAGAGGCAAAAAGATTTGGGCCATGCCCATCCCGCTGACCTGCACGTCGTAGGGATTTTCGTCCCCGTCGTTGTTGGCGAGGGCCAGGTCGAGGCTGAAGAGGCCGGGAGCGTCCACGTTGAAGGATGCTGCGAAGCTTCCCGCTGCCCCCGGGGGGATGTTGAGGGGGGCAGCCGTATCGAGGGAGAAATTGCTGGCGTTGGTCAGGTTAGAGGCGGTGACGTCGCTGACGGTGAGGGTGTTGGTTCCCGCGGTGTTGTCGACGGTGTAGGTCAGGCTCACCGCCCCCACGGGGCCATCCCCCAGGTTGTCCGCCCCACCATCCGAGATTGAGGTCCCCGCCGGGCGCTGCACGTCTATCTCTGGCAATCCCCAATGGATGGTATATAGTTGATATTGGTCGAGGGGGCTGGTGTTTTCGATGGGGCAGTTTCCTCCGGCGCGGAAACGAGTCCAAAGGAGGTGATTTTTCACGCCGACCTCAGATTCGGTAAATGATAGGCTGAATGTCTCGGTGGTGCTTGTGTTGTCGGGGATTTGTTTGCAATCTCTATCTTTGAGTTCCGGGATGCCATCGATCAGGCTTACTTGAAGGGCGCCGCCTTGGGAGGTGCTGATCTCAACATCGACGTTGACCTGGAAAACCTCATTGACTGTGGCATAAGCGGGCGATGGCGGGTCGGGGGTGATTGATGAGATGGGGTTGGCTATGGAGATCAAAAAACGATCTTCGGCTAAATGAGTGCCCTCTCGTTCTGTGATGACCTTGGCGGTATAATTTCCTGACGTTTCGTATAGATGGGCAACCGTATAGTTGGGGTCGGCTATGCCGGTACACTTCATCCCGTTTTGGTTTTCGGCGCATGTTCCGGGGGATGGTGTGGGGATGTCGCCGCAAGCGGCTGCCGTGTCTGCAGGGTCTACGCCCCGGACATCGCAATCCCACCAGAAAGTGTAGTTGATGGCTCCTGTGGCGGTGCCGGACACGCTCGTTATTAGCTGGGTGTTGGATGGGGCATGAGCGCTGGGAGGGTTGGCGGTGAGGGAAACTGCGAGAGGGCGATTGATCTCGAAGGTGTGTAAACCTGGTAAATAGCCATTAAAGAGGTTTAGATCAACATTGCCTGCAATGCCGGGGACAGAATTGGGGCCACAATAACCGGGGCCATAATATTGCCAAAAATCCCAATCGCGCCAGGGGCCGGTGGGGGGGATGTGCGTGGATGGGGTCGGGTCACAGGTCCAGTAGGCAATCCAGAGTTCATACTGCTGAACTGCTTCATTCAAATAATTACTGACATAAGAATAATTTGTGTAGATGAGGGGTTTTACGCCGGTTTCGGCTTTTACGGTTTCCATCCATGCGACTACCCAGGTTGAGAGTTCTTCTTTTCCAAGACTGCCCCGGACTTCCAGGTCTAAGACGGGTCTGAGATGGCCACTGGTGAGATAGTCATCGGTCTGATCGACAAAATATTGGGCTTCGGCAACCCCTCCATTAGCGAGGTCTGGCCGTGCGAAGTGGTATGCGCCCATGAGAACGCCTGCCGAGGTGCCGTGAGTTGTGTTATATACGAATTTATCGTCTGTGTAGCCGACTCCCTCGGTGGCTTTGGTAAATGCAAAGGTATAGCCGGCGCCGTATACTTGACTCCAATCAATGCTTCCTTGCCAATGGGAAACATCAATTCCATCTTCTTCTGGATTGGGGCCTCCCAAGGGTTGAGCGGCGATCCTCTGCTGGGGGGCGCTGGGATTGGTGACACGCGGGAAGGTGGGGGTGAGGTCTAAAAATTGGAAGGTGGAGAAAATGCTCTCCAGTTTGGCAGCGATTTCACCTTCGTCGAAGGCGGATATTGCGCCGGAGGGCAAGAAATCAATATTCAATGAGTGCATGAAGAGAGTTATTTCGTAGCAGGCTTCATTGCGGGGGACGCGGTAGCTGATTTTTTTGTAAAAATTCCCCATGGCCCCTTCTTCGACAATGTCTTTGTAAAAGGTGATGGAATTGACATCTGCGGTTGGTAGGGCTTCGCGCTCATATTTTGGTGATGTGTATATGCTTCCGGCTTTGAACTGGGAGCATTGAGCTAAGGCTTCGGGTGTGTTTTGGACGTTGATTATGAGGGAGGCTTCCTTGAGGCTAGTTCCCTGGTAAGCGTCTCCATCCTTGAGGGTGAATTTCCATACCGGCGCGCCAGCAGCGACGCCCAGGCCTGTATTCAGTCCGATGCTATCGAAATCTGTCTTGAGAGAAAAATCCGGCGGGTAGCTGATCTCAAAACCGAAGCCTTCGTTTGAATAAACTTGCCAGCCTTCAGGTAGATTGGATGTTGGGGGCGAGTCTTGAGGAATGGCGTTTTGTGTTTTTTGGGGTGAGGCCAGGGAGGAATTCGCGGAAATTGCTAATCCGATGATAAGGCCTGTTATGATCATGGTGGTTGCGAATTTCTTTGTTTTGGCTTTGAGGCTCATCTTGTATATTCCTTGAAGGTGTCATTTCTGATGGCTCTATTATACGAGATTAATCAGCAAATGAAACCTCTAGTTATGGGAAAATTAAGATGTGTTCTGCTGCGTGGGTTGGGCCTGCCTACTGAAATTCCCCCTGGCGTGGACACTGAGCGTATGCGGCGGGCATTGTTACGCGATAAGAAGCAGTTGGACGGGGTGGCACGCTTTGCCCTGCCCGTGCGGGTTGGGGAGGTGAGGGTGGGGGGAATAGAACGCGGATGACGCTGATTCGGCGGATGAACGCGGACGCTGTGCGTGCCTCCGGCAAAAAGAATTGAAAAACTTGCCAGCTCACGCTTTGCGTGACCATAGGCTCTACTGCTGCTACGACGACTTCACTTTTTTCTTTTCCCCCAGCGTGGCGCCCCTTTAGGTAGCGTAGCACTTCCTTGGGGGTTGATACTGCAACTTATCGGTGGGTGGCTTTCCAGAGACAAATTAAATTGCTTAACTCTGCATTGGCTCCCAAATATTGGAATCTAGCCAAAGTTGTTCATATTGGCTTTGATAGAATTTAAACCACTCGCGATTTCGATTCCGTTTCAATTCAATAAACGGACGTTCTCCTACTGCTGTTTTATATGTATAGGTTTCTAGGTTCAAGAAACCTATTTCTTTGTCTGGATCAAACGCAGCGAGACCATATGATAAGAAAACATCAGACAATCGAACTTCGCATTTGCCTTTAGTTTCCTGTTCCATTTTCATAAGATGTTCCAATATCCTTAAGGCTTGTCTTATATCTGATTTAATAGGTATTTTACTTATTTTGCCGAAAATCTCAGTTGCTGGGCTTTCAGGATCTAGAAGTAAGAATCTTAACTTACAACCATCTCTCATTTTCTGTTCAAAGAAATCAAGGTATGGGTTAATAACCCCAATCAAGGTCATTCCAATAATAACAATTTCAGATGCAGATTGACCACAGTCGTATAAAGAAGGCAATTCGGAACGATTTTTTAGAAGCGGAGTTGAGATGCCTTTGAGTTCATTTAATTGAATACCAAAATGGTGACGATTTATAAGGTTAGAGATGGCAAGCAATCCGAGAACAGCCAGAGTTATTGGAGCGATTAACTCCTCTGAAGCAAAATTAAGAACATTTGCAATTGCAAGCCCAATGGCAACAATAACTGTGATATATAGATCAATATTTTCTCCCCGCTGAATATCATCCCATATAATTTTTAGTACTTTCATAGAACTCATCCTTAATCAGACGCACAACTGATTTCATTCCGAGAAAACCACCCAACGGGGCGAGAGATGAACGGAACCGATAAGCTGTGTAGCTACGATGCACTGGAGGTGCTAAGCCGCCGCAATAGTAGGTAGTTGCAATCTATCCTTTCAACCGATCATAATCTAGGGGTTCAATATCTGAAATTTTTTCCATTACTGCGTCAAATTTCTTCTTTGACCCGCGTTTTGCTCGCTCGGTTAAATAATCCTCCGTCATCAACGCGGAAATCTTCTCAGCTAACGCTACGGTTATGAACTGATTGATAGATATGCTATCTTGCTTTGCCAAATTCCGAACGGTATCATGTAAAGAATCCGGTAATCGTAAACTCATTGTGCTCATTTTTGCTTTCCTACTTCCTAGATGTTCAAATTTTGTGAACCCACCAAGCCGCGAAGCACCCCAATCGCTTCTATTGCCGGATTGGAACCACTCTGTAAAAAGTGTGTAAGTATTATATCATGCTGCCAGCCACAAAACCTGGTACGGCTTCATAGTTAGCTCCAATTTTTGTTCAGCGCTAATTGAGTAAACTTTACCCGTAATAATGTCTTGTGTGGCAGTGGTATTTTCCAATTCTACTTCACCCACATCAAGCATGACGCTCTGTTCCGCGTTAGAAACGTTGTGAACGCAGAGGATTTTCTCTTCCCCTGATGGCGCGGAGCGGATCAGGGCGAAGATAGCCTTGTTACCCGTTTGGCGGGGAGGGAGGATGGTTTGCGTCCCATTGGGGTGAAAGCTGGGGTGTGCGGCGCGTTTTTCCAGGAGATCAAGGTAAGGGAAGAAGACTTTATGGCGGAGAGATTCCGGGTTGTTCAATTCGTTTTCTAAGGCCGTCCGCACGAACTTTTCGCGGTTAATTGAACGGTATTGCCCGGTTTTTTCTACGCCTTGGTGATAGTTCCGTGATCCGAATAGGCTGTGAATGTATATGCCTGGCACACCCTGCAAACTGAGCATAATGGCCTGGGAGGCGAGGAATCGCCGGGCCTGGAGCGCGGGGGATTCGCTGCCGTTGGGGTCTGAGAGAGCGTCAAAATATGAGATATTCAGCTCATACGCGCTCTTAGTCCCATCGGAGTTAGTTTTATAAGAGACGTGTCCCCCATGCGCGTTAACACGCTCAATTAAGGCTGCTGTCTTCGCCTGGTTGAGTATACCCTCTACAGGCCGCACCCCGATCCCGTCGTGGGAGGCTAAAAAGTTGAAAAAGGTGGTTTCTTCCGTGGGGGCTTCTAAATCCGCCGCCCAATTTGAGAGGTGAGTAGAATCCCCGGTGATAAAGGTGTGAAGCGTGAGGGGCGGGAGGGGGAATTGGTACACCATTTGAGCCTCGTTGAAGCCGTCTCCAAAATAGGAGATATTTTCTTCGTGGGGGACATTGGTCTCGGTGAGGATGATGGTGTTGGGCGCGGCGAGGTCAAGCACTAAACGGAAAAGTTTTATCAGACAGTGAACTTCTTCCAGGTGAATGCTGCTAGTCCCTAGCTTTTTCCAAGCATAGGCGATGGCGTCCAGGCGGATGATTTCGGCTCCTTTTTCTACGTAGAGGAGGAGGATTTTTGTGATTTCCAAAAAGACTTCGGGATCGCTGAAATTGAGGTCAATTTGGTCGGGGCTGAACGTTGTCCAAACCAGTTTCTCTCCCGTGGGCGTCTGGACGGAGGTGAGGAGGGGCTTGGCGCGGGGGCGGGTCACTTGAGAGATGTCTGTGCCCGGCTCTACGGTGATGAAGTAATTGGTGTAGCGCGGGTCGTCCCGGAGATAACCCTGAAACCATTCGCTGTGCTGCGAAATGTGATTGATGACAGCATCGAACATGAGGCGGAAATTTTCCCCTAGGGACTCGACGTTTTCCCAGTAGCCTAATGCTGGGTCAACCTGCGCATAGTCAATGACAGAAAAGCCATCGTCTGATGAATATGGGAAAAATGGCAAAATGTGAACGCTGCTTAGCGCGTCCCTGGTATAAGCGTTTAGCACTTCTGTGAGCGATTGAAGCGGTGGGACGTCTTCCTCTGAAATTTGATCCCCGTAGGTGATGAGAATGGCGTCTTTTTCGGTGACACGGTCAGTGGGGGTGTTTGCCTGTAAGTGGGGGTTACGCTCTTGAAAATCCGCCAGAATTTCTTTCAGGGAGAGAGCAATGGCATTGGCAGCCTCTGCGCCGTATAGGTAAGTCAGGTGGTCTTGGATTTTGGTTCCTAGTTTCATTGAGAGTTTTCCTTTTGGTGCCCAGTGAGCAAGAAATTTACCACAAAGGCACGAAGTTCACAAAGTTTTTCTTCGTGTACTTTGTGACTCTGTGGTGAACAAGCTTCCTCAAACGTTATCATCTTTTAGAGCATTCATCAACCGAGGCCATGTTTCTCTAAAACTGAAATAGCGCGGGAGGTATTTTTGAGTGTGCGCCTTAGCGTGAGCCAAAACCTCCGGGGGAGAACCGAGCCGGGCCGCGTCCTCTGGCGTGACGGCTTCTTCCAGAGCTTGTAGGGCGTGAGTTTCTAAATCATTGTCTAAAAGGCGTCCCGGATAGGGGTTGAATAAGCTTGGATCAACGTTAGCATAGCGCAGTTTTTCGCGTTCGTAAATAAAGCGGATCATGTCTTCGCGCAGCTTGGTATAGGGAGAAGTTTGGTGAGATTCGGGCGGTAAATGAGTTATGGTCAAGGTTTTATCGAACCAGAAAGCGTGCCCAGATAGGTGAGCGTTGATTAGATAGTCAATGTCCTCTCCCCGGGTGATGCCTGGGTCAAAACCAACTTGAGTAAATAGGGCGCGGTGAAAGATCATATTTCCGCCGTAGGATACCGGAGATTTCACCAAAGGCTGGTCTTCTTCCATCAGCAAGCGAGCGCCCGCGTTCATGATCGCAGCCTTGTCGAGGAACAAATTCCCCGTGGGCGGATTCTCCGGGAGTTGCCATTCCCCATTACCGTCCAGGTAAATGCCAGCCACGCCGCTAATGAATTCTCCCTGCCATTCGCTTCCCACAAAGGCTGTGGCTTGTCGTATGTAGGTTGGGCCGACCACTTCATCGTCATCCAGGGCAACGATGATTTCGGCTCCCATGATATGGGGGATGATAAGCTGGATATTGCGGATGTTGGAATAGTTGTCTAAACTGACCAGGGCGGGATTGAACCCTAAATTCTCTATCCGCTCGCGCAATAGGGCCAAGTCCCTGGCGGAGAATTGAGCAATGGGATAATCGCTTTCAAAAGGTGCAATCAGTTGGGCAACCTTTTCCTCAACCGCTTTATTCAACTGAGCGTTGACAGTCGCGGTGATGACCAAGACGTTGAACCCCATTCCCTTTTGCTGCCTTAGACTTTCGAGGAGGCGGGGGAGCGTGCTTTCCCCATCCAGCGGGGTGGGGTGGTCGAAAATCGCGTCGTTCGCCTGGGACGGATGTTCGCCCGGCCAGCCCCAGTAGGTGGGTATGATAACGGTTGTATTAGGCATTATTTTTTTCCTTTAGTTATTCACCACTGAGGCACGAAGTTCACAAAGAAAACTTTGTGAACTCAAAGAAATTCTTCGTGTTCTTTGCGACTTTGTGGTTAATTTTTAAAGATGGTATTTTCTGCGCCATATTATTTAGCGATGTGCCAGTTGAGCCAACTCAGAAACTTTTGCCGTGGCCGCGCAAAGCCTGCTGTCTCCACCGGAGTAGTAGATGATGATTTTGTCATCTTGTTCGCAGACACTTTTATTGACCGCCGGCACGGCGCCGCAGCTAAACAC
>DAOUWT010000360.1 GCA_030666985.1 Chloroflexota bacterium | reverse complement strand
GCCAAGCGTCCAAAGTGGCGGCAGTGGATGGGCGGGCTTGTCACATTTACCCTGGCTATGCTGGCCTGGGTTCCCTTCCGGGCCGACTTACCCACCACGTGGGCCTTTTGGAAACGATTAGCACTTTTGCTAAATCCCATAAGTTGGGCAAAATCACTCCACCCTTATGCAGGCGTCTACCTGGGGAGCGGGCAAACCCTCATAGGCAAAAATTGGTTATACCCCGACCCGCGCATATTCATCCTCATCATCCCCTCGTTGATAATTGACCTCTGGCAATACCGCCATCCCGACATCCGCGCTATCGGAGACTGGTCGCAATGGACTAAAGCAACCCTTCTGGCAGCGGCCTTGTTGGCTATATTTTTCATATCCCTGGCAAACCCCCAAGCCCCATTTATATACCAGGGATTCTAGCCCAATCAAGAGCATTTGGGGATTTTTTGGGGGAGGGGGCCCACGTGGGGAGGAGGGGACAGGGGGGGAGCGTAGGCCCGTGTGCAAGCGGTGCCCAACCCTGGGGGGTGGCACTACGCCGGGGAGAGGTTTTGCCGGACCCCAGCAGTTTGCACCCCCGCATTTCACTACGCTCGAGCAGGATGGGCACATCCTGCGGGCGGGGTGCGGGGAAGTGCCCAGTTCAGAATGAACCACCCTGTGAGCAGAAACTCATGCGTAACCCCGTGAATTCCTAGAGACCTTTGGATTACAGTATTTCACTACGCTCGAGCAGGATGGGCACATCCTGCGGGCGGGGTGCGGGGAAGTGCCCAGTTCAGAATGAACCACCCTTAGAGCAGAAACTCAGAGACCCTGTCTCTAGTACAGGAGAAAACATCATGACACTTTCCATAGAAGAACAAATCAGCTTTTTTATCTGCGAAGAAATAATCCACCAACCCGAAAGAACCCTAGCCTCCACCGAGCCTTTACTCTCTAGCGGGCTGCTCGATTCCTTTAGCCTGGTCGATGTCTCCCTCTTTGTAGAAGACCATTTCAACGTTCGCATTGACGACACCGAGCTTAATGTCGATACCTTTGACACCCTGGAAGAACTTTCCGCGTTAATAAGGAAACGTCTATAGCAGGTGCATTGCACTTCAGGGTTTTAGAAGTGCGTTGCACCTGGCAACCCGATGTGCAACGCATCTAAAAGCAGATGCAATGCACATCTCTATTTCTAAACATGACCACATTCACCCAACAGCTAAAAGACCACTATCACAAAATTCCCCGCCAAACGGCCATCACCCTCCAGCGTGCGGGAGAGCCGGACCAACACATCTCCTACAGAGAGCTTGTCCACGGGGCCGCCGGCTACGCTTATGCCCTCCAGGAGGCTGGTATTCGCCCCGGCGAGGTTGTCATCATTATCCTCGAACATGGAGTTGATTTAATTTACGCTTTTTGGGGCGCGGTGCTCCAAGGGGCAATCCCATCTATATTACCTTTCCTGACCGAAAAACTCTCCCCCGAAATATATCGCCAGTCGCTGTCTGCGCTCATTGATGTCACCGCCCCGGCCGCTTTTCTTACCTACCCGGCTTTTGTTGGCGAAGTCCAGCAGGCCGCTGCCGTTGTGGATTCACCTTCCCACGGGGATTCACCTTCCCCCATGGAGGCTTCACCTCCCCTGGCGGTTTCCCCCCCCCCCCCCCCCGGCGCCCCCCCCCCCCACAGAAGGCCCCACCCTGCCCCCACCGGCCCCCCGGATTCCAACCGCCACGCTGACGCCAACGCCTGAAAAGGATACGGCCACGGCAACCGCTTCCCCCACCCCCACACCGCAGGTTGTCTATGTCGTTCGCTCATCAGTTCCTGCCTACAATACCCTGTATGATGAACCAGGCGGCAAGATACTGACTTACCTTTCAGTTAATCAGCAATTATTTGACCTCAATCAGATCATGGTCTATGACGGCATCGTTTGGGTCCATGTTCAGGATAATAAAGGCAATACCGGTTGGTTCCCGGAAATTTATCTGTCCTACCCAACACAAACAGCAACCCCAACTGCAACACCGACTGCAACAGCTATCCCATAAATTCTTTTCAAAACAGGAGGTTATGTATGTCATCTTACGAATGTGTAGCATGCGGCTATATCTATAATCCAGAAGAAGGCGATCCAATTGGCGGCATCGCCCCCGGCACCGCCTTTGAAGATATTCCAGATGATTGGGTCTGCCCGGATTGTGGCCTGGGTAAGGATGAATTTGTAAAAATCGACTAAATTCGGTCTATTTTCCCAAATTAGGTCCCAGGCGAAGTATAATATAAGTAGAAATCACAAGTTACGAAAGGATTGAGTTATATGTCCATTGGTGAATATCTCCAAACTGCAGATTGGAAATCCGAAAAACACGCACCGGCTATCGAATGCCCTGATGAGGTCAAGGCTGGTGAAGAGTTCATTGTTTCACTTGAAATCGGTAAGGAAATCGCTCATCCAAATACCACCGAGCATCATATCGAGTGGATTGAAGTCTACTTCAAACCCGAAACAGGAAAATTCCCCCACATGGTCGGCAAGTTCGGTTTCAACGGTCATGGTGAATCGATCAAAGGCGCTAATGAAGGGCCGCTCTATACAGAGCCAAAAGTCAAAGTCGCCGTAAAGGTCAAAGAATCCGGCACGCTGATGGCCATATCCTTCTGCAATATCCACGGCCTCTGGGAATCCAGCAAGAACATCAAAGTCGCCTAATTCCAATTCACTCAACTCTTCCAAAAAACAGGTGTCTGGACAACCCGCGCACCTGTTTTTT
>DAOUWT010000320.1 GCA_030666985.1 Chloroflexota bacterium | reverse complement strand
GCTGTAAATCGAGATCCCTCCCTCAGGAGGCGGCAGCTCCGGCCACTGGGCGAGGGGGATTGGCGCGTCATCCCTGGCCCATTCCTCAACGGCGTCTTCCAGCGCAAACCAGACATTATTCTCCCGGTACTGAGCCGGGGGATTGAGCTGGGTGATGGGCTGCTCGCCTGGGGGATGGGCCCACAGGCTGGCGGCCCGGTAACACGCACTCAAGATCAGGGCCGATAAACACGCCTCTTCAGGAAGTGAGAGCGGCATCCCACTGAATTTGTTGAGGATAGTAAAAAGGGCGTAAACGGCGCGGGATGTGTAAGCCGTGAGCGCTTTTTCGGCGTGGGGGCGGATAGGGTCTCCCGGCGGCGCAACTCGGGTCAGGGCGCGAGCGTGGTAGAGGCGGTTATTCTGGTATTGGGCCGCTTTTTGGATGTCTGCCGGGGTGGTGGGGGATTGGCTTGATTCTCCGCAGTGGGGGCAGCGGCAGATTTTGGCGTGGGGGGCAGCAGCACCTCTTTTCCAAAGAAGGGCCTGGGCGGAGACGGCCTTCCCGCAGCGGGGACAATCTGTAGCATACAGAGAGAGGATGTGCGGCTCCAGTCTTTCTTTCCCCTTGAAGGTGGATGCCAGAGCCGCCAAGGCAGATTTGAGGTCTGCCTGCCGGGGGGGATGGGCGCTTTGGTGGAGGATGAAGCGGGAGATGGGGTTGTTGGCTGCCACTAAGACGCGGTACCCGCTTTGGGCAGCCTCGATGCTAAGGTGGGGGGCATTCCCCAGGGGGGCCAGGATCAACCCATGGGGCGGGGGCGAACGCTCCAGCCAGGTGGATACAACCTGGGAGGGAAGACGGGGTTGGTGCCTCTCCAGGGGAGGAGTTTTCTCGGTGGGCTGCCCTCTAATATAGGGGAAGCGCTTCAAGGTTTCTCTCCTTTGAGCGTTGTATACTCATTTCCGCGCTCGAGCAGGGTCGCCAGACCCTGCGGGTTTCAGGCCGGGGGAACTGGCGTTCCCCCTCGAGCGAATCTGGGGGAACTGGCGTTCCCTCTCGAGCGAATCCGGGCGAAAGTGTGCCTATAAGAATTGTACCAAAGAATAGTACATTTTTTGCCAGCGGGGGAGGGGAACGGTTACAACGGCTGGGGTTTGGTAAAACCTTGCCCTGGCGTGGATACCACGCCCCAAGGTTTTTCCCCGCTTGGGCGTGCGTGCCACGTTTGGGGGTTGCTCTCACGCCCCCCCCCATCCCCCCCAAAAATCCACGGGGTCTGAACGCTTACTTTTACTCTTATTGGCGTCCTTGACGCGCTTCAGCGGCTGCTTGCATAAGCACTAAATTATCTTTTTTTACATTGGATAAGGCTGCCATATATTCACATTTGATGCGCAACAAGAAGAAGAGTCTCTTATCAGCCAATGGCAGCAATGTCTCGAAATTTCCTTGACCTTTGGAAAGTATCACATCTGCCGAGTTGAACAATTTTTGAAACTCTGCTGATGTTTCGGGGAGAATTGTGCCTGGATAGACACTGCCACTGGAGATGGTTCTAACAAGCCGGTCAAGCCCTACCGCTTTGGCGTCTTCCAGAGTGGCATCATTGATGATAGGCTTATCGCGAAGGGTTGCCACTATTTGAATGTGGGGGTACTCTCGTTGTAACTCTTGTATGAACAGCGTATCAAAAACAATCTCTCCGCTATTATCACAGAGATAGAGAAGTGTTGAAGCGTCCTCCAGAGCCTTTTTAAACGGCTCGATATCATAACGGTCAAAGGGTACTTTACCAAATGATTGAAGCTCCTGTTCCAGGTTGATAGAGCCGTGTTTCTTAGCCCCGAAATCTATAATGTTGCCTGCGGCGGCAATCTGCAACCCGGTTTCAAATGGCGATTCACTATCAGCTATCTTTTTCTGGAATTTTTCTACATAGGCCAAAGAAATAGCGTTGGATTTTTCTTTCACCTGCGCGTAAATGTCAAAGTCGGGAGATTCGCCTAGTTCTTGAATGATCACGTCTGCCACACGACGAACGATGTGCTGGACTAAAAGAGGAGTTGTTTTAGACTTTTCCAGTTCTGCCCTGGCTACAGCGATAACGCGCTCGGTTTGCGCGTTAGTGAGCGCTGCTAAACGAGCGGTTGAACGGGCTTGTTCTATGACACAGGGATAACAATCTGCTGCGATACCAGTAAAATGTTTATCCATCTTATCCTTCATCACCTCGTTACCTAAAACACCTAATCTCTAATACCATCCACGAATGTTACCCCATCCTACACCTCTGCCAAATTCGTCAACTTGACCTGAAGATCAACCCCAACCGCGTCAGCATATTTACGCAAAGTAGAGAGGCGCACGTCATTTGCGTGATTTTCAAGACGCGATATGGCAGATTTTTGAGTTTGTAATTTTTGCGCCACATCTGCTTGTGTTAATCCCGCAGCCTCCCTTGCTTGTCGCAAAGCAACGCCAATCTTAAAATCTATATAACCTTCCTCAAAATCTTCCGAAAATTCTTGATCGTATTTAGAGCGTTCTTTTATATATCGTTTCACATCGCTCATAATTTTCCTCTCCTTGCCAGATATTCATTTTTCCGGCGAATAGCAAGTGCAATTTCCTGGTGGGGCGTTTTTTGTGTTTTCTTCGCAAATCCGCTTGTCAAAATCAGAAAATTCCCATTCGCAAAAAAGCCCAATAGCCGATAATTATCTCTCCCAAACCGTATGCGGACTTCCCAGATGCCTTCACTGCCAACCAGCTTTTTGAAGTATTGACGAGGAACTATGTCCATCTCCTCAACCAATTGTAAAACCCACAAAACCTTCTGTGCTTGTTTGCCAGACAAAGAGTCTAGAAATTCTTTGACTGGGCTATTGCCATTTGGAAGACGATAAAATTTTATTGTCCGCATATTATAATGTTACCTTAAATGTGAACTTATTGCAAACTATTTTTCGACCGCGTGCGTGCTAAAAAGTCGTTGTGAATTTTCTATGCACGGAAAACATATGGCACAGAATTTTTGTAAGTAAACTACTTGTGATTACACTTAATCATTATTCCCAAATATGACCCCAATCGCATGAATTCCAGCCTGCGTGTATTCGTTTATTCGCGCTTGTTCGTGGACGGTACATTCTCTGCGTCAAAAACGGGACTACAACGGATGAAGAAATAAACGGATAGAGCAAGCACCAAATCCGTTCCTTTCCCAATTCGTTGTAGTCTACCGACTCACCATCCCCGAATGTGACCTCGAATACACGAATTCCAGTCCGCGCG
>DAOUWT010000039.1 GCA_030666985.1 Chloroflexota bacterium | reverse complement strand
CGGGGGAACTATCCAGGAGGCGGAGCAACTCACCCGCCACCTGCGCCTGTTCGTGAACCTCCTTGAGCATGAAGTGAGCGTAACCGCCCTTTTGCGCCACTTCCATGCTCTCCTCTACAAGCTCCGGTTCGCGCTTGACAAGGCTGCCATCTTCCACTTCGCGGATCTCGTAGCCATCCGCCCAAAAGGTGATGATCTCGCCATCTTCGAGGCGGACTATGTTGCGGGTGATGGGGAGGATGGAGGGCAGATCCGAGGCAATGCAAACAGAGTCTGCGGTGATGCCGGCTACCAACCCGGAACCTTTTTTGATGGCGTAAAGCCGGTCCTCGCCGATTTTGCCAATCACGTAAGCGTAGTCGCCCTGTAAGTCGTTATGAGCGAGCCGCATGGCCTCTACCATGTCGTGACCCTTATCCACGTAGCGCTCCACGGCGTGCACGCAGCTCTCGCCATCGTTCTCGGAGCGCACGACCATCCCCTCGGCCATGAACTCCTGGCGCAGCTCCGCGTTATTGACCACGTTCCCGTTGTGAGCGCCGACCATGTCCCCATCCGAGTCAAGGTGAGGTTGGGAGTTGGATTTGGATGGCGCCCCAAACGTGGCCCAGCGCAACTGGAGGATGGCCCTATCCCCGCGCATCTCGGCGAAGTTGTAGCGTTCGGCTACATCCTCCACCCGGCCAGCATCTTTGCGGAGGTCAATCTCTCCCGCCTGGGGGATGGTGGCGGCCCCCACGGTGTCGTATCCCCGATACGATAAACGATGCCCTGCTTCAATGAGTATGGGGCCTAAGGTTTGTTCTTCTTTGGTGACGATGGCAAAAATCCCGCACATGGTTTTTTCTCCAGAAGTGAGTTAAGGTGATGGTTTATGTGCGGTAAATTCTACCATCTGGGCGGGAATGGAAAAAGGTATGAGTGGCATAGCGCGAGATATAGAAATCTCGGCTACTATTCGTCAGGCTGTTGCTGTAGGCAACGGATTTTTGCTTCCCCGTCATATTCAATGTAACAGGCCGGGCGGTGCGGGTTATCATCCATGATTCTTCCGGGCCAGGGAAAGCCATCCGCTAAAACAAGGGTTGGATATTCTGAACGTATTGTTTCTTGATACCAATCGTATTTTAATAGCTCCCGAGCTAAAACGACGAGGTCAGGGCGTTTCTCTAGCGCAAAATGAAAATACCACATTGTAAATATGGCATGGTCTCCCTTGGCGAAGATGATTGCATCTTCAGGGGCGGCCTCCAAAACCTGCTGGCCAAAGTCCTCGGCGCGATGATCGTGGGCGGCATTGACACTGTGCCAATGAGAAAAGGCTAAAGCCCCAATATACAAGAAAAACAGAAGACCAAGCCATACCGGTATGCTGCGAAAACGGTGTCGATACTCAAGCCTTAATCTAGTTCAGAAAAAATCCTGCCCTTGAATGCATCTCCTATACTTACGTCCCAGACTGCCAGGAGTTGAGATAAGTGAGCTGTTCTTCGGTGAGTTTGTCAATCTGCACACCCATGGCTTCCAGTTTCAGGCGAGCTATTTCGGCATCAATCGCTTCGGGAACGCCGTAAACGATATTCTCCAACTCCTCGGCGTGTTTGACCATATACTCGGCGCTTAGGGATTGGTTCGCAAACGACATGTCCATCACACTGGCGGGGTGACCTTCGGCGGCGGCCAAGTTTATAAGACGGCCATCTCCCAATAGATTGAGCACTCGGCCATCTTCCATTTCATATTGTTTTACAAAGGGACGGGCTTGATGCTGTGAGACTGCCATTTCCTCCAGGGCGGGGATGTTGATCTCGACGTTGAAGTGGCCTGAGTTAGCAATGATAGCCCCGTCTTTCATGACTTCCATGTGATGTTGGTCAATGACGTTAATATCACCTGTTAGAGTGCAGAAGATGTCGGCAAGGGGAGCCGCTTCCATCATGGGCATAACGCGGAAACCGTCCATCACGGCCTCAAGGGCTTTGAGGGGGTCAACTTCGGTGACGATCACGTTCGCGCCCATCCCCCGCGCGCGCATGGCTAAACCGCGCGCGCACCAGCCATATCCGCCGACCACGAAGTTCTTCCCAGCCAATAAGATGTTGGTGGCCCGAATGATACCATCAATGGTAGATTGCCCTGTCCCGTAGCGATTGTCGAAAAAGTGTTTGGTCATGGCGTCGTTGACTGCAACCACGGGAAATTTCAGAGCGCCATCGGCAGCCATGGCTTTCAGGCGGATAACGCCGGTGGTGGTTTCTTCGGTGCCGCCGATCACGTTTGGCAAAAGATCACTATAATCCTTGTGCAGAGTGCTAACCAAGTCGGCTCCGTCATCCATGGTGATGTGGGGTTTGTGGTCAATAGCGGCCTTGATATGTTTGTAGTATGTGACGTTGTCTTCCCCTTTGATGGCATGCACGGGAATTTCGTTGTGCATCACCAGGGAAGCGGCCACGTCGTCCTGGGTTGAGAGAGGGTTCGAGGCTACCAGCACCAAGTCGGCGCCGCCGGCTTGGAGGGTCTTCGCCAAATTGGCAGTCTCGGTAGTAACGTGCAAACAGGCCGACATGCGAATGCCCTCGAATGGGCGCTCTTTCTCGAAGCGCTCATAGATGGAGCGTAGAACCGGCATTTCACGCTCGGCCCATTGGATTCGTCTGCGGCCGCCTTCGGCGAGGGATTTATCTTTTATGTCATAGTTGGTCATTTGGTACTCCTTGTTGGTATATTGGTATATTGGTAGATTGGGGATTGGTATATTGGTAAATTGGTAGATTGGGGATTGGTATATTGGTAAATTGGTAAATTGGGGATTGGTAAGTGGATTATGAATCAGTCATCTGGGGAAGGATTTATGTCAACATTGTAGTGGAGGGATTCGTCACGTACGGCTTTGTCTCCGTATTCTTTGTTGCCGCGTTGTTGTCCTCGGACGTAGCGTATAAAGCCATTAAGGGAACGTAACGCACTATGGCAAAGTTCTCGTTGTCCTTGTAACTCATTTTGAGTGTATTGAAGTGCATCGCAAGCAATGAAAGCGCTCAAGGTCTCATTTAGAGAGCCACGGGCAATGTAATAAAACCTCAAACTTTCTAAATAGTGATATCGCCCATAGCCCTCGGCGATGTTTAACACTACACTGACAGATGCCCGCCGCATCTGGTCTGCAAGATTGTATTTCTCTTTAGCGGGCAAACGTTTCATTACATCGTAAGCCTCTTTCATAACACGCAATGCCAATTGATAGCATTCTAAATCTTCGAAACCGCGCTGCTCCATCATTAGTCTCCTAAAGTTGGTATGTTGGTGTATTAGTAAATTGGTATGTTGGTAGATTGGTCAGAAACGCCACCAATATACCAGTTTCCCAATTTCCCAGTTTCCCAATCTACCAGTTTCCCAATCTACCAGTTTCCCAATTTACCAAGCTCCCCATCATCGTCAAAGTGCTCTCTAAAACGAGAAACATACTCTGCAACAGTGTAGTAATGACTTTGGGGACCGTCGGTTTCTAGGCAGTAGGTGGCGGCTAAGGCACCCATTTGCCCGCATAGCTCCCAATCTAGGCCGTGGCTGTAGCCGGTTAGGAAGCCGCCGCGGAAAGCGTCTCCCACGCCGGTGGGGTCAACCACGCTGCGGGGTGGGACGATGGGGATGCGGTATTCCTCGCCCTCGGCGTAGATGGTGGCCCCTTGCTCGCCGCGCGTCACGACCAGGAAACGGACACAACGCCTAATTTCCAGGGGGGACATCCCCGTGCTTTTTTGCACCAGGCTGAATTCGTAGTCGTTGACGCAGAGGGCTAGGGCACCCTCCACGCCGCGGCGGACATCCTCCCCATCCAGGCGGACAAGCTGCTGGCTGGGGTCGTAGAGGTAGGGTATCCCCAGGGTTTGCGCCTCCTCCACGTAGCTGATCATGGCGCCCGGGTCGGTGGGCGAGATGACTACCAAGTCAGGGCAATCCCCCTCCAAATCCCCCAGGGAGAGCTGCACATCAAAGGCCATAGCGCCGGGGTAAAAGCTGGCAATTTGGTTGTTGTCGCGGTCGGTGTTGGCGAAAAAGGAGGCCGTGAACTCGCCGGGGATGACGCGAATTCCCGAGGTATCCACCCCCTGCCCCTCGAGCCAGGCCCGGTAGTCGCCAAAATCCTCTCCCACGGAGCCGAGAATCAGTGGATGCTGCCCCAGCAGGGCCAGGGTGTAGGCGATGTTGGGGGCCACTCCCCCTCTGCGCTTGACCATCCCATCCACCAAAAAGGAAAGGCTGATAGAATCGAGCTTGTCGGGGAGAATGTGATCCCGGAAATATCCAGGAAAGGTCATTAGATAATCGTAGGCGATTGAACCAGTGAGAATTAGTCTCATAGTCGTTAGTCTCGTAGTCGTTAGTCAGGTCACGTTTCACGCAGCACGCAACACGTTTTCACGTTTCACTCTTTACCGCTTTAGGCAGGTTTTTGTCAAAAGGGGGATAGACGACGCCGTTTTCGGTGACGATGCCCGTTACCAGGCGGTGAGGGGTGACGTCAAAGGCCGGATTGCGGGCGGAGGCGTTGGCGGGGGAGACTTGCAGTCCCTTGAGGGTGAGCGCCAAAACCTCGGCCTCTTCGCGCTCCTCAATGGGAATCTCTTCCCCGGTGGGGAGGGTGAGGTCAATGGTGGAGGTGGGGACTACGGAGTAGGCGGGGACGCTGTTGTCGCGGGCGGCGAGAGCGAGCATGTAGGTGCCAATTTTGTTGGCCACATCGCCGTTGGCGGCCACTCTATCCGCGCCGAAGACCACTTTTTGAACCTGCCCCGTGCGCAAAAAGTATCCCGCGGCGTTGTCGCTTATGATGTCGTATGGGATGCCGTATTGCTCCAATTCCCAGGCGGTGAGGCGTGCGCCTTGCAAGCGGGGACGGGTCTCATCCACCAAAACGTGGATGTTCTTCCCCTGCTCATGGGCGGTGCGGATCACGCCGAGGGCGGTTCCCCAATCCACGGTGGCGAGGGCGCCGGTGTTGCAGTGGTGGATGATTGTGTCGCCATCTTCGATCAGTTCCGCGCCGTGACGGGCCATGCGTTTGTTGATCTCCACGTCTTCGTCGGCGATGCGTTGGGCTTCGGTGAGGATTGCTTGGCAGAGGGACATCACCTCCGCGTTCGACCTCACCTCAGCGTCTGACCTCACCCCCGGCCCCTCTCCTATGAGGAGAGGGGGGAAGACCTCATTTAGAACTCTATCTAAGGCCCAGGCCAGGTTGACGGCGGTGGGGCGTGCTTGGCCGAGGACTTTGGCGGCAACTTTCAGGTCGCGGTGCAGTTCTTCCGGGGTGGACGCTGCCGATTGAAAGGCTGCCGCTGCCAGACCAAACCCCGCCGCGCCGCCAATGGCGGGTGCTCCCCGGACAACCATGTCGGTGATGGCTTGAGCAACTTTCTGGTAGGTGTCGAATTCGATAATTTTGAACTCGCCCGGCAGGAGGCGCTGGTCTATCATTTCTAGGAGGTTTTTGTCGTAATTCCATTTTAGTGTTCGCATAAGTTTTACTCGCTCTATGTAATTCGATGTGCAACGCATCCAAAAACGGATGGCGCATCAAAAACAGATGCGGAGCACATCTCCGTTTTTCACACGAGGTATATCTTACCATTGATTTGGAGGAAACAAAAGAGGCAGAGGAGACAAAGGGAGCAGGGGAGCAGGGGGTGCAGAGGAGACAAAGGATGCAAACTCGCTTTGAGACTATCGCCTTGCCCGTTCGCAACACGCCAACCAATATACCAACCTCCAGTCTCCAATATCCAATCTCCAACCTCCAATCCCCAACATCATATTGACACGAAACCACAAAAGCGATAAAATCTGGACAGGCTAGACAGATTTGGAGGCAAACCATGAACACAATTTGGCAGATGCAGGAAGCTAAGAACAAGCTCAGTGAAGTCGTTGACCTCGCTCTTGACGAGGGGCCGCAGTTCATCACCCGTTGGGGGAAAAACACGGCTGTGGTTATTTCCCATCCCGAATATGAAAAATTACGCGCCTCGCAGGATAAACTCTCAGAATTCTTTCAGGCCTCGCCCCTGGCCGGTATCGAGTTAGAGCGGGATAAGAGCATGCCACGCCCTGAGGTAGAATTATGAACTATCTCCTCGACACCTGTGTCATCTCTGAGTTGGCCTCAAAACAGCCTGATCCTGAAGTTGTCGACTGGATCGATTCCCTGAACAGCGAGCGGGTTTACTTAAGTGTCATTACCATTGGGGAAATTACCAAGGGAATCGAAAAGCTAGCAGAATCGAGGCGCAAAGAAACGCTGAAAGCATGGCTTGAGTATGATTTACTGGCCCGCTTTCAAGGAAAGATTTTACCTTTGGACACAAATGTTCTCATAGCGTGGGGCACCCTAATCGCCCAGGCAGAACGCAAGGGACGTCC
Organism: Chloroflexota bacterium; assembly: GCA_030666985.1. Classification (GTDB taxonomy): domain Bacteria; phylum Chloroflexota; class Anaerolineae; order Anaerolineales; family UBA11858; genus B10-G9. The sequence goes on along the minus strand of DAOUWT010000039.1, from coordinate 7,746 downwards.
CATGCCCGCTATCGACTCATTAATTGCCGCCACCGTTCTAAACCACGGTATGACCCTCGTCACACGTAACGTGAAAGATTTTGAATCAGCGGGGATAGATATCATCAATCCGTGGGAGTAGCTGAGGGGGCAGGGGGAGCAGGGGGTGCAGAGGAGACAAAGGATGCAAACTCGCTTTGAGACTATCGCCTTGCCCGTTCGCAACACACCAACCAATATACCATTCTCCAATTTCCCAATATACCAACCTCCAATCTCCAATATACCAACCCCCCAACCCATGCTATACTTACCCCATGAAACACATCGCCCGTTCATCTCTCATTATCAGCGTATTCGCGGTATCTGAAAAATTATTAGGAGCCATCCGCCACATCATCATTGGACGCGTATTTGGCCTCTCGACCGCGCTAGACGTATTCAACGCCGCCAACAACATCCCAGACCTGATCTTCGCCCTCATCTCAGGGGGAGCGCTGGCCCTGGCTTTTATTCCCGTGCTCTCCGAATACTTGGAGGAAAAAAACCATACCGCCGCCTGGGACTTATTCTCTCAAATCACCAATTTAGTTTTCATCGTTTCTGCCGCTCTCTCCATTATAGTAGCCATTTTTGCCAAACAACTCGTAGCCTGGGAGATTGGGATTGCACCCGGTTTTGACGCCGCCCAACAAGCTCTGGTGGTTGACCTTATGCGCCTAAACCTGATTGCCACCCTCATTTTTTCACTTGCGGGGTTAGCAATAGCCGGGTTACAAGCCAACCAACACTTCCTTTGGCCTGCCATTGCCCCCACCATGTACGACATTGGCGCACTCGTTGGAGTGCTCGTACTTTCCCCGGAAACCGGCTTCCAAATTGGTTCCATAACCCTGCCCACTCTCCAATTAGGGATTCATGGCCTGGTTTACGGCACAATTCTGGGAGCGATTCTATTTCTCGGCGTACAAATCCCCGCTCTCATTCATTATAAATTCAAGTGGACGCCGGCCCTGAACCTCCGCGACCCTGGCGTGAAAAAAGTCCTCCGCCTTATGGCCCCGCGCGTGCTGACATTCTTCTCGATCCAACTCATTTTCATCACCCAAGATAACCTGGCCTCCCGCCTCCCCACTGGAGCGGTCACGGCCCTGGTGTACGGCTGGCTCTTCATGCAAGTCCCTGAGACCATGATTGGGACCGCCCTCGGAAAGGCCATTTTGCCCACCCTCTCAAGGCAAATCACGCGGGGAGATGTGCAAGAATTCCAAAGAACTTTTAGCAGCGCCATAAGAATAATTCTAAGCCTAATCATACCGAGCGCAGTCCTTTTGGGGATAGGCATCCGCCCTTTGGTAGCTTTATTGAACTTCGACGCCGCTGGCACAGAATTGGTAGTTTGGACGTCTCGCGCCTATCTAACGGGAATGCTGGCCCACGCCTTGATAGAAATTGCCGCCAGAACGTTCTACGCCCAACAAAAGGCTCTCATCCCCCTTGCGGCCACTGTGCTCTCCACGCTCACGTTTCTCGCCGCCGGGGTCATCCTCGCTCCCCGCCTGGGCGCTCCCGGCATCGGGCTGGCAAATTCGCTGGCTTTTTCGCTCGAGGCTGTCCTATTGCTAGTGTTGCTGTATCGCTCTCTGCCGCAGGGTCTCCAAATAACTTCCACGTTAACGCGCACGTTGATAGGCACCGGGCTAGGCGGAGGCGTCAGCTACCTCTTGCTGCATTTGCCAATTAGACCCCTATCTCTGCCGCTAGATATAACCTTCACAATGGGCGTGCTCTTAGTGGGGGGAGGGATGGTACTTCCGTTCATTTGGAGAGAGTTGAAAGATCTGTTTGCTTTGTAGGGGAATGGGGGAGAGGGGAAACCGCGCCCCGGCGCGGACCACGCCCCGGCGCGGAACGTCCCCCCACGCTGCGCCACCCCCCCACGCTGCGCCATCCCCCCACGGCTGCGCCATCCCCCCACCTGGTGCGCCATCCCCCCCACCTGGTGCGGTATAATATCCACAGAGGAAAAATGGATCATAAAATCTACCAACAACACCTCCAAGAATATGTTTTAGAAGCTCTCGAAAAGAAAAATGACGATGTGCCGGCGGCGGCGGACTATCTGCTGAACAAGAAAAAACCCTCCATACTCGCCAAATATCGAAAAGAGAAAAAGGCAGCCCTAGAACGCGCTCGGAAGTTGTTCGCGGAAAGCCGGGACCGCCCCGCCTGGATTGTGCTCAAGAGTATAGGGTTAGATGACTTGGCAAAAGAGAAAATTTAGTAAAGGATGAATCATGCCCCCCTCCCGCCACTCAGCACTTATTATCGAAGACAACAAAAAACAAGCTGAAATTTTTTCAGAAGCGCTTATCATGGCTGACTTCGAGACCGAAATAATTTCGGATGGGTTAAGTGCTGTCCAATACCTACGAGAAACAACTCCCGACCTGGTATTATTAGACCTGCACTTGCCATTCATCTCTGGAGAAAAGATATTAAATCAAATTCGCAGTTCTGATCATCTAGGAGACACCAAAATAATATTAACCACAGCAGATCCCCAAATGGCAAACTTGCTCCAAGATGAATGTGACTTGGTGATGATCAAGCCCATTAGCTTTATCCAATTACGAGACTTAGCCAAGCGATTGTTTGTGGAGATATGAATGTTAGGAAATAGTAAGAAAATGCTTATCCCGTGTTGCGTGATGCGTGTTGCGTGAAGAAATTTAGTATCGGTTAATAATAAAGCCACTATCCGCGTTCATCCGTGCTCGTCCGCGTCCCATTAGGCGAAACCCAGATCACTCATCACTCTTCACGTTTCACAAAAGGATTCCCCATGCCCATGACCAATCGAGAACGAGTACTAACAACCCTCAACCACCAAGAACCCGACCGCGTCCCCATCATCATGGGAGTCAGCAACGCCACGGGGATAAAAATGAAAACCTACCGGGGGATAAAAAAACTGGCCGGGATAAGCGCTCCCGACGAATACATCTACCAATGGCCCGAACTGGGAACAGCCAAAATAGACGAAGCCACCATGCAGTGTCTGCACAGCGACGTGCGCGGCGTCCGCGACCTGGAGCCAGCCTCCACGCTGGAGCGCAACCGGGAGCGGGACCCCCACAGCCCCTGCATAGACTCCTGGGGGAGCGGCCAAAAAGAGGTTGAACCCGGCAACTGGTATCCCGGCATCCACCCCATCCCCGAAGCGACCACGGTCGAAGACCTTGAAGCCTACCCCGGCTGGCCCGATATGAGCGACCTCACCCGCGTTGCCCACGTCCAGGAAAATGCCCAACGTCTGGCTGACGAGGGTCAATACGCAATCATGGCTACCCCCTGGCTGCTCTTTCCCCTGGAGCGGGCCTTTGCCATGCAGGGCATGGATGTCTTCCTCCTCAACCTCGCTATACGTCCAGACTTCTCAAAGGCTTTACTAGAGAAAATAGCTCAAAAGTGCAAAGAACTTATGGCCCCATTCCTAGCCGCGCTGGGCGACAACGTAGACATCATCAAAATCGGTGACGACCTCGGCACCCAAGAAAGCCTGCTCATGTCCCCCAAAATGTACCGCGAAATCCTCAAGCCCATCCATGCTGACTTCATAAAGTTCATTAAAGAACGCACCCATGCTAAGGTATTCTTCCACACCGACGGGGATGTATTCCCCCTCATCGAAGACTTCATCGAAATTGGAGTTGACATCCTCAACCCCATCCAAACCTCAGCCGGCAGCATGTCCAATTTGCCAGAATTAAAAAAGCAGTTTGGCAAAAACATCGTCTTTTGCGGCGGCATCGACACCCAGCGCATTTTGCCAGCGGGGACTCCAGCTGAAGTTCAAGAAGAGGTGCGCCGCGTGATAGACATCCTAGGGCCGGGGGGCGGATATATGGTTTCTTCGGTGCATACCGTCATGAACGATGTTCCCCCTGAGAATGTGCTCGCCATGGTAGATGCGGTGGAGGAATTTGGCAGCATGCACGTTACCACCCCACCGCTCGGTCACAGACCCTCGCTATCCCTTGGGAAATGAGATTGGTTGTTTTACATGCAATCGCCCTGTCTCCTACCCGGGTAAAATAAAGGTCTTTACAAAGGAATTTTTGCAGTACTGCCTTTAATCTTTACACAGGGATGAACGAATCTGTTCGGCGAGAGCGCGGGCCCGCTGCGGGGCGTCGCCCAGGTGGTGAGAGGCGTCCATGAGGGATTGCAAGGCATCGAGAGGGAGATACTGCAAAAATTCGGGGTCGCGGGCAATCAACCCGGCCAGGGGGTTGGGTTGACCCTCCTGGAGCGCTTCCCAGGCGGTCAGGGCATGCTGGCGCAGGCGGGCGTGCATCTCATCACGGTCGGCTCCGGCCTTGCCCAAAGCCATCAAAACGCGTTCGGTAGCGGCAAAGGGGCCATAGACTTCCAGGTTGCGCTGGATTGCATTCCCGTCGATTTGCAGACCTTCTAAAATGCGTCTAGTTACACGCAGAATCTCGCCGGCAGCTAAAAAAGCTTCGGGCAGCGTTGTGCGGCGGTTGGCGCTGTCATCCAGGGTGCGCTCCAAGAGGGTGTGGGCGGCGTTATCCCAGCCGACGCGCGGGAACTGAGCCAGCAGGCGTGCCAGGGAATTGACCTTTTCGGCCCGGATGGGGTTGCGCTTGAAGGGCATCGCCGAGGAACCGACCTGTTTCTTCCCAAAAGACTCTGCTGCCTCACCAATGGCGGGGGATTGCAGCAAGCGCAAATCGAAAGCAAATTTGTATAGCGAAGCGCCCATCCCGGCCAACGCGCTCAGGATGTCATAATCCTGTTTGCGGGGATAAACCTGCGTGGTAACGGGATAGAAAGGCAGACCGAGAATTTCAGCGATACGCGCTTCGAAACGAGGCAGATTACCCGCTCCCAACAATTCAGCGTAAGAAGCGCCGCTGCCTACAGCCCCTTTGAACCCTTTGCCCCTGTGACGAGCGTGCAGCCGGGAGAGATTCTCCCAATCCATGAGCAAGTCTTGGGCGTATTGAGCAAGGCGGTATCCCAGGGTAGTCGGCTCGGCGGGCTGCAAATGAGTGAAGCCCATGACGGGAATCTCGGCCCATTGCTCCACCTGACCAGCCAGGAAGATCAGCAGCGCGGCCAGTTCATCGAGAATCAGATCCAGCGAGGCACGCACCCGCAGCGCGTCGGCATTGTCAACTATATCCATCGAGGTCAGGCCCAGGTGGATAATTCCGCCGCCCACAGGGCATTGCTCGGCGAAGGTTTTAAGCTCGGCCATCAAGTCGTGATGAATTTCGGCTTCGATCTGTAGGGCACGCTCTATGTCAATGTCTTCGGCGTGGGTGCGCAGATCAGCCACCTGTTCGGGGCGGATGAGGCCAAATTCAGCCTGCACTTGGGCCAATACCACCCACAGCCGCCGCCAGATCAGGCGTTTATTGGTTTCGCTCCAGATGCGGCGCATTTCGTCCGAGCCGTAGCGCCAGGTATAGGGGGAGAGATAAAGGGAATATTTGTCTTTCATAAAATGCTCAATTTTACGCAACACGTTGGGATGGTTCTCGATTAAGTTTGTATTTTCAAAACCAATATGTCACTGCGAGGAGCGTTTGTTGCGACGTGGCAGTCTCATGATTAACGAGAGCGCAGTAGTCGGGGAGATTGCCACACCCCAAAAACCGGGGTTCGCAATGACAAATAGTAATGATGAGTAAAAGTGTAAACTTAATTATTGCCTTCAATAAACCATCCCATCACGTTTAGGGAATATAGAAGAAGATCGTGGCTTGAGCAATCCCATCTTGAGGAGCGGTAACACGTCCGGCCATTCCTATGGCTTCGAGCGGTTCCAGATAGGGGCGGAGGTCTGCGTCGAAAATTTCCCTGTCATATTCTCCCATGCTGTTGTATGCGAACTGCCAGGAGTTTTTGACATTGATATAAACATACCCATTATTCTCGCTGGGGAGATGGTTTGTTACAGTTTGGAATGTCTCGTCCCCAGAAATGGGGAGAATGTCTTCGCTGACACCAGCCTTCAGGGCATCTTCTCCCATGCCAATCACTAGATGCTGCGGGGGAAATCCGTATCCTATGCTTAGGCCGGCTTGCTCAATCACTTGCACTTCAACGCCTTCTATGGTTTGAGTTTCAAACGGAGTGAAGAGTACCATTTGAGCTAAAGAGACAATATCATTCATCAGACCTTCTGCTTTTTCTTGATCATTGACCTCAAAAATGGAGAAAACGCCTACGGGTAATTGAGCAAACTCATCCACGGTGGAATCCTCGATCACGGCAAAGGCGTACTCTCCCGTCGTCCAACTAAACAACTCCTCATCAAGGGTCAGGTTCAGGGAAGTTCCAAGGTCCTCAATCTGCTGTTTGAAATCGGGGTTCTGTGCCAGGCTCGCCCAAAGTCTATGCCATCCGGCATCCAGATTTTGGCTCGATAGGAAGCCCAATGCCCCAGCGGGAATGCGCTCCAGGATATTGCCATCACTAGCTTCTATTTCCAATTGTGTAGGAAGAGCATCAGGATCGAAAGTGGCGACAAAATCCAAGGCGATTCCTTCTTTGCTCAGGGTTGTGGCTAACCCGAAGGCTTCGAAGGCCTCGAGTTGATTCATGGTTTCATCAGGCGGCACAAAGCCCGTATCCATGTTGTCGAGCAGAGCCACTGCCAAATCCTCCATAGCGTAGTAGGCAATTGCGACAGCGTCTTCCGGCAATATCTCCATAAGTCGTTTATAGTTTTCGTTCTTAGAAAGAGGAACCTTATTTTTCTGGGATGTATCGATAATCTCTTTCATGAGGTCTTCATCTGTGGCAAGGACAACAAAATCCTTCAAGCGGCCAAAGACGACAGGAGTCTCCCATTCGCTTTCAATCTCTTGGATATGATAAGTGATGCCTTCATAGACATTGTCATTGACGATATAGCCGTCGTTAACTATATCCTCACGCAATTTCGCTAGAAACGCATCCGAGGCTTTTTTATCCCTGGTCGCTGCTATTATGGCGGTAGCAGGCTCCTCGTTGTTCATCGCTTCCGTGAGATCGGGGATTATGATGGCCACCTCCCGGCCCAGCCAGGGTCTTATATCCTCCTTGAACGAGATGTTGTATTCTTCTTTAAGGCCTTCGTCGAAATCCTCTGAGTCACCCGTTGTATCAAGTACCTCGCTGTAGACTTCGACCAGATGCTGGGCGTTGCTCATATCCTGGAAGTTAGGATTAATGGCCATATAGAAATCGGTGCCGTCTGGTATGATCTTGGCCGAGGCCCATTTCGGCCCAAACAGAGAAGTGAGAGAGGGCAGGATGTCCGTGAACTGGCTTATCGCTGCTACGCTAGCCAGACAAAGGCAGCAAAGGAGTACGGCCGCAATGCCAAGGCCGATGAATAAGGTTGTTTTCGATTTCGTGGATGAAGTGTTTTGAGACATGATTTTATCCTCCTGTATGGGATGGTTCATATATATGTAGACACTTTCAAAATTAATATGTCACTGCGAGGAGCAAATTTTGCGACGTGGCAGTCTCCCGGTTAGCACAGGGGCATTGAAATCAGGGAGATTGCCACACCCCCCAAAAGCGGGGGTTCGCAATGACATCTGGTTAATGATTGGATATTGAATTTTACGGTATTGCACCCAATGCTAGGATGTGTAATTTACACTACGCTCGAGCAGGATCGGCAGCTCCTGCGGGTGGAGTCCGGGGAACTGGCGTTCCCCTCAGAGCGTTGTAAGTAGT
>DAOUWT010000150.1 GCA_030666985.1 Chloroflexota bacterium | reverse complement strand
GGGAAAACCTCACGCACGGTTTGATGAGGGGGGATGAAGTCAACCTGCATGATATACGCATACAAAAGCACAAAAAGGGAAACCTGGAAACGTGCGACGGCGTTATCTAAACAACCTGACTTCATCCTCTACTCTACTGTACCGCGTCCCACGATATCTCAAAGAACTGGAATTACTTTGAATAGGAGAAAAAATGCTAAAAACATCTATTGAACAAAAAGCAAGTCCAGCGACCATGTTCATTGTTTATGGAGGGCTGAAGGGATATGTGAAAAGACCATTTTGGTTTTTACTCAGAACGGCGATGAAAGCCTCCCAATTGAAGAAGCAATTACCCAAAAAGCTTTCAGGAGATGTGAAAACTCAGGTAGCAATGATCGCAGCAATGTATATCCTCTTGAAAGAGAAAGTTGATGCGGAACGTGCTCTGTCAACCGTGCAGGCTATTATGATTCCTGTAGCACTTTCTGTGCAGTTAGCGAATTTTCGATACGCTGAAACCGAACGCTCCTTTGAAAGTCTAAAAAAATATCACGAGATGGCTATCTCAGAAAGCCCAACTAGAACCAATGTCAAAGAGATTGTCGAATCATCGGATGAAAAATATCATTTCAGGGTAAAAAGCTGTCTACACAGGGGACTTTTCAAGCGGCTGGGGGTAATCGAGCTTACGCGGATTATGTGTAATGTAGACAATGCTCTCTACAATATTTACTACCCCGACAAAGTTCTGTTCCACAGAAATGGGCCAGGCAATACGATTTTCGAGGGGAATGAATATTGTGAGTTCGTTTGCGAGAATAGATCAAAATGAAGGTTCTTGCTATCAACGCCAGCTACCGGGGAGACAAGGGGCACACCCGCTTCCTGATTGATAAACTCTTTGCAGGGGCGACAGCGGCCGGGGCTGAGTGTCAGGTCGTCACTCTTGCCCGTCTCAAGATCAATCGCTGTCTGGCCTGCGGACGGTGTCATACAGCGGAGCATTACCTCGAGTGCGTCCATGAGGGCAAGGACGATGTTGCGGCGGTGTTTCGCCAGATGGCCGAGGCGGACATATTCGTGTACGCCACACCGGTCTATGTGTTCGGGTTGTCCGGGCTGCTCAAGACGTTTCTGGAACGGTTCTACAGCCGGGGGGACAGCGGCGATTTTAGGGTATCGAAAAGCGGGCTGATGTTTCATCATGTGAATCGCGCCATCTGCTCAAAGCCGTTCGTCACGCTGGTCTGTTGTGACAGTCTGGAGGACGAAATGCCGCGGAACGCTCTGTCCTATTTTCGGACATTCTCCAGATTCCTGGACGCGCCCCAGGTTGGCGTGCTGGTACGCAACGGCGGCCTATTGTCGGGGCATGGCCGAGACCCGGAGCGCGAAAAACGGGTTCCCAAAATACTCGATGTGTATGCAGCCTACCAGCAGGCGGGGGGCGAGTTGGCGACACAGGGGCGCATCCGGCGCTCCACCGAACGGCGTGCCAACCAGGAGATTGTCCCCGCGCCATTGTTCAGCATCCTGAAACGCTTGAAACCGTTCAAGAGGATAATGGTCGAGCGTGCCCGGGAGATAATCTGACCCCATACCGCCACGCCACTGACAATAGAAAGATATACCCTGGCTACACAAGGGGGACTGGTTCCTAATTGCCTGGTCACCTAATCCCTGATTCCTGACAACCACACCTCAACCGCGCCCAGGGATTGCACGACCTTGGCCCCGGCGCGGTTCCCGGCCCGGCAGGCGGATGGCAAATCCTCACCGTGGAGGAGGGCGGAGATGAGGCCGGCTGCGAAAGCGTCCCCGGCCCCGGTGGTGTCGACTACATTCACCTGGGGGGTGGGGATGCGCTCCGCGATTTGGGCGTTTTCTGCCCAGCAGCCGTTTGCGCCTAGTTTGACGATGACGGTGTGCGCCCCTCTTTCCCGCAGGGATTGGGCAGCGGCGTGGGGATCGCTCTCCCCGGTGATGCGCTGCGCTTCGTGGCGGTTGCAGAGGAAGTAGTCTAGGTGGGGGAGGCAGGGCCAGAGCGGGGAGGGGTCGTCCATGGCGGGGGAGGTGACAACGTCCAGGGAGGTGGCCATCCCGGCGGAGCGGGCCTGGGCCAGGGGTTCGGCCAGGTGGGGGGTGAGCAGGCCGGGGAGGACGAAGTATCCCGCCACGTGGAGGAAACGGCTCCCGCTTTTGACCAACCACTCCCCAGGAAGGGTGTCCACGCTCAGGTGGGCGTTTGCGCCGGGGGTATGCACGAAACGCGGCTGGCGGTCTTTATCCACCAAACCCACGCTGACGCCGGTTGAATCCCCCTCCACCACTTTGAGATGGGTGAGGTCAATGTTGGCCTTTTCCCAGTGGGTGCGGACAAGGGCGGCGGCGTCTCCATCCCCCAGGCGGGCAATGAGAGCGACATCCACGCCCAGATGCGCCAGGCCGAGGGCGACATTGGACGCGCATCCCCCCGGTGAGATGAGGGCACGCTCGAAGGCGATGGACTCGTGGCGCGGGACATCGTTGACGGTTTGGCAGATGATGTCGAGAGTGACGTTGCCGAAGACGGCGGCTTTGGGGTTCATAGAGGGGGCAGAGGGGGTAGAGGGGGCAAAGGGGGCAGAAGAGCCAGAGGGGGCAGAAGAGGCAAAAGAGCCAGAGGGTGCAGAAGAGCCAGAGGGTGCAAAGGATACAAAAGAGCCAGAGGGTGCAGAGGGGGACTAATCACCTAATCACTAGTCCCTGATTCCTAATCACCCGTACTTCTCCACCACCGGAGGCCGCTTTGCCCGCCAAGCCTCGTGCTCTGTGACACACTCGTAGGCGCGGGCAATGCGGAGAAGGCGTCCCTCGGTGAAGTCGGGGCCGAGGAGTTGCGCTCCGATGGGGAGGGCGTTTCCGTCAAATCCGGCGGGGATGGAGAGACCGGGGATTCCGGCGTGGTTGGTGGTGACGGTGAATTGGTCGGAGTATTGCATGAGCACCGTGTCGCCATATACGCCGCCAATGGGGAAGGCGGTGGAGGGCACGGTGGGGGTGAGGAGGGCGTCGAGTTTGTAGTCTCCGGCAGGGTCGAAGATGGTCTCGAAATCCTGGCGCATGAGGGCGCGGGCCCGCAGAGCGAGTTGGTAATACTGCTTTTGGAATTGCGCCGCGCTGACGTAAATACCCATTAAAATGCGCAGTTTGGGCTGTTCGCCGAAGGCTTCTCCGCGCGTGAGGCGGTACATTTCGCGCAGGTCTGCAAAAGATTGCTCTGCCCGGTAGCCGTATTTCACGCCATCGAAACGGTGCAGGTTAGAGGATGCCTCCACGCGAGAGATGACAAAATAAGTAGGGATGCCGTATTTGGTATGCGGCATAGGAATATCGGTGATGATGTCGGCTCCCAGTTGGGCCAGGTATCCGGCCACGCTTTCTATGGCTGCTTTAATGTCCTCGGGGATGGCTCTTTCGCGGATTTCTCCAGTGTCGGCGTCAAAGTAGGTGACGCGGAAGAAATCGGGTGAGAGGCCAATTCTCATGCCGCGCACGCCTTTCTCTAGCTCAGCGAGGTAGTCGGGGACGGGGACGGTGGCGGCGGTGCTGTCGTGACGGTCGGGGCCGGCCATAGCCTGGAGGAGGAGGGCGGCGTCGGTCACGTTCCGCGCCAGGGGGCCGGGACAATCCAGGGAGGAGCCGAAGGCGATCAGCCCGTAGCGGGAGACTCTCCCGTAGGTGGGTTTCATCCCCACGGTTCCGCAGAACGAGGCCGGGTGGCGGATCGATCCCCCGGTGTCGGTTCCCAGCGAGAGTGCGCCCGCCCCCACGGCCACGGCAGCCGCGCTTCCCCCGGATGATCCCCCGGTGACTTTAGAAGTATCCCACGGGTTGCGGGGAGCAGGCTTGAAGGCGGAGGATTCGCTCGAGGAGCCATAGGTAAATTCATCCAAATTGACTTTGCCAAGGAGGATTCCCCCGGCGTCTAGGACGCGCTGCACGGCGGTGGCGGTGTAGGGGGCGCGGTAATTGGAGAGGATTTTGGAGGCGGCGGTGGAGGGCACGCCCTTGACGGTGAAGATGTCTTTGGCGGTGAAGGGGACGCCAGCCAGGGGGCCGGGGTTTTCTCCGTTGGCGACCATGGCGTCAATTTCCTGGGCCTGGGCGCGGGCGCTCTCCTCGGTGAGGGTGATGAAGGCGTGCACCTTTTCTTTGTCTTCGGCAGTGATGGGGCTGGGTTCTAGGACTCCGGAGCGGCCATCTACGGCTTTGACGCGCTCCAGGTGGCTTTCAAGAATTTCTACGGCGGAGACTTTGCCGCTGCGGACTAGACGGGCTATTTTGTGGGCGGAGGTGTCGGCGAAGGTCATGGTTACTCCAATTCCTCTTGGGCGATGTCGGGGACGACGATGTAGCCGTCTTCCATCTCCGGGGCTTGGGCGAGGATGTCGGCCCGGTGGGGGTCGGTGATCCACTCGTCGGCGCGGAAGGCGGGGGATCGCTCCGGGGGGTAGGGCACGCCGTGGGCAGCGGCTTCCACTTCGGCGTCAATGGAAATAGATTCGAGGATTTCGATGGAGACGAGCTGGTTGTTCAGTTCCCGGCGGAGGTACTCGGATTCAGCGGGGGAGAGGTCGAAGGCGGCCAGGTTTACGAGGCGTTGGAAGACTTGGGGGGTGATTTTTTCTTGGGGCATGGGTTTCCTTTTTGGGACACGGATGAACGCTGATGAACGCGGATAAAAACTTTGTTGTTGTGAGTATTTTATCATGGATGGTGGGGATGAGGTAATGGGGAATGAGGTGATGAGGAGCAAGTTGCGGGTTGCGAGGTAGGAGGGGATGTCTGCCGAGAAGTCGGGGGCGTGTTATAATTCTGATGGATGATATACGAATAATTAGCGCTAGAAAAGCAACGAAAAGAGAAAGGAACTACTATGAAAGTAATGTCTAATGACCCCGATATGTTAGAAGAATATGATTTTAGCAAAGGTGTGCGTGGAAAATACGCGAACAGGTATGCTGAAGGCACAAATGTTGTTGTCATTGACCCTGATTTAAGTCAGTATTTTCCTGACAATGCTTCAGTCAACGAAGCTTTGCGTGCGTTGATTCCTATCCTCAAAAGGCAAAGCTTAAAGCTCGCTGAAGAACAAAATTGAGAAAGCATTAGCGTATCTGTAACATGTTTGTGGACGGCTACACCCCTCCACAAACGGGACATGCTCACAGCAAAGATTCGTCGCTGTGTTATATAGTGTGGATGTCTAAAATGGATTTAGGTTGAGGAGAATACTATGGTCATGCCGATTGCAACTGAAATTTATGAGAAGGTACAAATACTGCCGAACAATTTTCAATATCAGGTTTTGTCTTTTGTTCGCACTCTGGAATCTTTAACAGAAGAAGGAACTCCCGGTAAAGACCTGCTCAAATTTGCGGGGACTATTCCTATTGAAGATTTAGAAGTAATGCGTGAAACCATTGAAGCAGGTTGCGAACAGGAATCCTATTCCCGCAAATGATATTTGGATTGCCGCTATCGCGATACAACGAAATCTTATATTGGCAACACGAGATAAGCATTTCAAAGTTGTAGAAGGGTTAGATATTGAAAGGTGGTAGGAACTCCGCAAGCGGGACGCGAGGGAATCATAGGTGAGGTGTATGAGGAGTGGGGAGGGTGTTAGGTTTTTGAGGGGGCGGGAGTCATAGACTGGCCTTTTTAGGGACATGGATTCACACAGATTTTTTTAGAGCATTATGGTTGTTTAAGAAATTTTTATTATATGGGGTTTGATGTGCTTACAGGTATGTTGAAAATAGCCTATACTTCAAGCGAAGAACATGCTACAAATAAAAGAGCTAGGCATCAATTGATATTATAAATTAGTTTTGCCCGACATCATCACGATTTGGAAAAGTTGAGGGTCTGGTTGAGAAAAACTTGTTGAATCTATTGTGTTGGTAGAGGTTATGATGAGCAAAAAAAGAAGAATACTTGGCATACTTGGAATAGTGTTTAGTGTCATAAGTCTTATCGGTGGCATTACAAGTATTTTACGACAAGTAGATAATGTTCAAGAAAGTCTTGTTATCTCGAATCGCAATTTACCCAATGTGCCCGCTATGATTGTTCCTACTTTCGTTATAACAGCTGTCGTTCAGGATACTTCAGTCACCATCCAGACAAGTAATTTCCCGGCGGGTGATACATTCAATGTTCACATGAACTTTTATGGGACACAAGGGATTGGCGGCACCGTAGTTGATACGATTAACAGCGGGGCGGGAGGGAGGCTCACGTTGACGTTTTCGATTCCGGAGGTTTTCCACGGGCAAGAGAAGATAGCCATCCGGCTAGAGAGTACTACTTCAGGATATTACACATACAATTGGTTTTATAATGATATACCCAAAGAAGTTGTAATTCCGCCTTCCTATACGGGTTACCCAACCTTTGGTATTATGAATATCACCAAAGATGAGGCTATAACCATCCAAGGGTTGAACTTTCCCCCCGGTGACACCTTTAATGTGCACATGAATTATTATGGTACACAAGGAGTGACTGGAGCTATTGTTGAGACTATCACAATTGGAGCGGACGGCTCTCTTC
>DAOUWT010000338.1 GCA_030666985.1 Chloroflexota bacterium | reverse complement strand
CTCACCGTGGGATTCAGCCAACTTGTAGAAACCATAAAGTCTTTAGGCGGCTTCACAGATTTTATTCGCTTTATGATTGCTTTCTTGGTCTATAACGATGGCATCCTAATGGCCCTCAACTTTGCCGCCATCATTGGGGCGGTTTTATTTGGGATGGAACAACAAGAAATCATCATTTTCATGATAGTCGTTCAAATATTCAGCATCCTAGGAGCCTGGGGGGCTGGGGCAGTCGGCGACAAGATCGGCTTCAAACGCTCTCTGATCTACTCCCTCGTATTAATGATTATCTCCATAATAGCCATGCTCTTTGCCCAAAACCAAGTTCATTTCTACCTCATTGGCGCTCTAGCAGGATTGGCTCTGACGGGAGTGCAATCCATCAGCCGGGCCTTGATAGGCTACTTTGCCCCCAAAGACAGAAGTGCAGAATTCTATGGCCTCTTTGCCGTCACTGGCCGCACTTCGTCTTTCATCGGACCTACTCTTTACGGATTTTTAGCCGCTCAAATGGCCTGGTGGTTCGAGGGTCAAGGCGTGGCAACTCTCCTCGCTGAACAATATGGGCAGCGGGTGGCTATTGGCTCTATAGCCATTTTCTTAGTCGCTGGGCTTTTGATACTTCTGAAAGTGAAAGACCCCACCGAAAAATTCATAAAATCGTAAAGCAGCAACTCAAAAAATCGAGGGTAAGACTTCCGAAGTCTAACGGCTTTTGAAGACTTCGGAAGTCTTTGCCCCCAAATATTGAAAAGATAAAATCATGATCGAGAAATACCCTTATCCCCGTAGACAAATTAGCCGAAAGTTTCTCCAATACTTGAGTGCTTTTGCCTTCAGCCTTCTCAGCGACTTCCAAATTGAGGGGAAAGAGAATCTCCCCGATGAAGGGCCGCTCCTGGTAGTGGCGAATCATTTTTGCTTTGTTGACCCAGTAGCCGTCATTCGCACCGTACCCTGGCCTATGGAATTCGTCGGCGGAGCAGAATTCCCACACGCTCCCGATATCGTCAAAGCGCTCCCCAAGCTGTGGGGGTTCTTCCCCCTCCGGCGGGGAACAGCCTCCCGGGACGCTCTCCGGTCTGCTGAAAACATCTTAAAGCAAAGGGGGATTTTAGGCATCTTCCCGGAAGGGGGGAACTGGGCCGAGGTGCTGCGTCCCGCCCGCCCCGGGGCCGCTTACCTGGCCTCCCGCACAGGGGCAAAAATCCTCCCCATCGCCTTGTATGGATTCAATGACATCTTCCCCGTCCAATTAGGAAAACGCCCCACGGTGCATCTGAAAATCGGCAAAACTTTTGGGCCTTTTTCTGCCAACGGGAGAGGGCGAGAACGCCGCCAGCAATTGGACAACATCGGGGAGAAGATCATGCAGCATATTGCTGACTTATTACCCGATGAGTTCAGAGGTTTCTTGGCAGAAGACACAGAAATCCGGGCCGCAGCCAAGGGGACAGAAATTTACCCCTGGGATAATTCTGCAGAGGGCGAGGTTGTGGGGGAAGTGCATTAGCGTAGAAACAGGGAAACAGGGGAACAGGAAAGCAGGGAAACAGGGGCGGTGAAACTTAGAGATGAAAAGGGAAAAAAGAATTAAAAACTCCGCGCCTCTGCGTTGCGCGGTTACGCATAGAGAGTGAGCGATTGTCTAAAACCATGAAAACATCCAAACTATCGGGCCGCGACCTGACCAACGGCAACGTGCATCGCAATATCTGGTATCTGGCTGCCCCAATGATGCTAGAGACCGGCATCCAGAACGTATCCCAATTGCTGGATACTTATTGGGTTGGGCAATTAGGCTCAGTAGCGCTGGCCGCAGTGACTATCAGCATCACTATCCGCTGGGTACTCAATAGCATCTCCAATGGGCTGGGGGTCGGTGGGATGGCCGTGGTGGCGCGGCGCATCGGCGAGCGAGACCAAAAAGCCGCCGCGCACGCCCTCTGGCAAATGATTCTGCTGGGGATAGGCCTCTCCCTGCTATTGACCATCTCAGGGCTTCTGCTAGCCCGCCCCCTGCTGAAGCTCCTGGGAGCAGATGCCGAGGTCTTGCCCCTGGGACTCTCCTACCTGCGCATCACCCTGGGCGGAACATTCACCATGATCCTCGTTTTCGTCATCAACTCCATGCTGCGCGGTGCGGGGGAAGCTCGGCGGGCGATGGCGGTCTTGTTCCTAACTACAGCAGTCACCGTGGCGCTGGAACCGGCTCTTATATTTGGGTGGGGGGGATTGCCAACCCTGGGCGTGGCAGGCGCGGCCTGGGGCAGCGTCCTCGGCTTCGGGTCGGGGTTGGTTTTGCAAATCGTGATCCTTTTGCGGGGGAGGGCGCGGATAAGCATCGATCTCCACGACCTAAAGCCTGACTTCCCCCTTATGGGCCGCATCATCCGCATCGCCCTGCCCAGCACAATCCAAATGGTGCTGCGCTCCTCCTCGCGTCTGATCGTCGTAGGGTTGGTAGGCGCCTACGGGACATTCGCCATGGCAGGATACGGGGTGGCGAACCGGATGCTGCTAATTGCGCTCATCCCCAGTTTTGGATTGGCGAACGCGGCCAGTACTCTGGTAGGACAAAATTTAGGCGCCCGCAAGCCCAAGCGTGCAGAAAACAATGCCTGGTGGGTCAGCGGTTACTCGGCGGCTTACATGAGTATCTCGGCCATACTCCTCTTCATCTTCGCGCGTCCGCTGATCAGCTTTTTCGACTCCACGCCCCAGGTGGTAGAGATGGGCACCGAGTGCCTGCGGATTGTTGCCCCTACACTGGTTGCCAGCGCCTTAGGCATCGTGCTGGGACGGGGCTTCGACGGAGCCGGTGACACCACGCCAGCGATGGCAATAAACCTGGTCACTCTCTGGGGCATGGAAGTGCCTTTTGCTTACGGATTTGCCAATTGGCTGGGGCTGGGCTTGACAGGCATCTGGTGGGGGCGGGCCATCGCCAATACGGCCAATGG
>DAOUWT010000204.1 GCA_030666985.1 Chloroflexota bacterium | reverse complement strand
CCGCCACAACCGAGAGCGCCCCAGCAGAGAGGACGCCGCCGCCGGTTAGGGGCTCGAGCCTCCGGAGAGTCGCCAGGGTCACCCGCCCACCCGCCCCCCCCCACCCGCGGGGGAAGGACGTTGGCCCCGGGCACCGCCGCCCGGAGCCGCCGATTCGGGGCGCGGGCACGGTAGCACAGCCCCCCGCCCCCCCGCTCTCCCACGCTCAAGGGGGAAGGCCACTTCCCCCGGGCACCGCGCCCCCCCCATGTCCCCCCAAAAATCTCCCCCACTAACCACCCGAGAAATTGACCAAAGAGACAAAAAACACCTCACTGGTCTGCTGCGCCGCGCCTTTTTTACCCACCGCCATTTAGACTGGTTCTCCCCTTCCGATTGGCTAGGAAAACAACCCTATTTAGCCCTCTTTGAAGACCAGAAAATCCTCGCCGCCTTAGCGTGTCCCCCAGGCCCGCCCCAAACCGCTTGGATCAAGTTATTCGCGGTTGCGCCCAGCCTCTCCTTCGAAAAAGCCTGGCATCACCTGTGGCCCTTAGCCCAGAAAAAACTCACAGAGAATGGGACCGCAAACACTGTAACTGTCATAGACTTACGTGGCAATGATTTGCCCTACAAGCTGGGCGGTTTATTACACAAAAGCGGTTTTTCCCAAATCTCTCGTGTAGCCGCCCTTACCTGGTCAAGCCCCCATGCCAAGTCGCCAGACGTGCAGCCGGGAATCAACATTCGTCCTATGCAAGAGGCCGACCTTCCTGCAGTGCAAAACGTGGATCAAACGGCCTTCGCCCCCATCTGGCGCAACTCCCTCCATACCCTGGAACACGCCCACCAAATAGCAGCCATTGCCACCGTAGCAGAGGTGGATGAGCAGATTGTTGGATACCAAATCAGCACCGGAGACATTTCAGGCGGCCACCTGGCCCGCTTGGCGATCTCCCCCCGCTGCCAGAACCACGGCGCTGGCACAGCCCTGCTTCACGACTTGTTGACAAAATTCGAAGAATATGGATGCGTACAAGTCACCGTGAATACCCAAATCCAAAACGCGCCCTCCCTAAAACTCTACGAAAAATTTGGCTTTCAACAAAACCACAGGACATACCCCGTTTACCAAATAGAATTATAAACTTCAACTTTTTGCTAAACCCCCAGCGCAGCCAAGATCGCCACAATCAACGGGGAAATCACCAATCCTGGCAAAAAATTAGCCACCCGAATAGGCTTGATCTCCAATAAGCTGCTAATAGCCAGCCCTAACAAGATCACGCCGCCGGTGGCCGTCATCTCCGTGATCATTGCATCTGTCAAGAGAAATTTGATTTGCGCAGCAAGCAAGCTGATTCCGCCTTGGTAAAAGAGCACCACGGGGGCCGCAAAAATCACCCCCACCCCCAGCGTAGAGGCAAAGGCAAAAGACGCGAACCCGTCCAGGACAGATTTAATCGCCAAGAGGCGGTAATCTCCCGTTAGGCCATCCTGTAATGCGCCCAAAATAGTCATTGGCCCCACGCAAAAAACCAGCGAAGCGGTCAGAAATCCGCGCACAAAGCGGGAGCGTTCCCCCGATCCATCCTCAGCACTTTTCCCAAAGCGTTTCTCCAAACCTTCTCCCAGGCGGCTGAGATGGGTTTCTATTTTGAGCCATTCGCCCAGCAGACCGCCCAGCAGCAAGCCTCCCAGCACAATCAGCTCATTTTGGGTTTCAAAAAACATTTTGAGGCCGATTGCCGCTGTGAACAATCCCAGCCCGGCTATGATAGTCTCCCGAGCGCGTTGAGGGAAGAACTTTCCAAAACCAAGCCCCAGTAAACTTCCTAGAATTACTGTGAAAACATTGATAATTGTTCCTGTCATGCAAGCTCCTTGGCGTGTAAGGGTGGCAGTGGTGACTGGTGGGCATACTTTCTTGTGATACCACATCTGAACTTGGTAAATTATACATCATAAGGCTTGCCCAGTTCGACAGAGTGATTGCATATGGATTTTTCCGGGAGCGTCTTTGATTAAATATGTCATTGCGAGCGGAGTTTACGGAGCGTGGCAATCTCCCGTTAGCACGGAAAAGGTCGGTTTAAGACCAGTTTTTAACCCCTCATGGCTACCGTAGAGCTAACCGACGTAGGTCGGTTTCGCACACGGTGTGCACCCATTGGTGAAACAGGGTCAATTTCAATCGATTTGCTTCCCCGGGGAGTGAACGATTTCCCCTCATGAGGTTGCCGCGTCATCTGGGCGTAGAAAACGCTGCCCATCTTCCTCGCAACGACATCTCTTTATCAGAGGGGCTTTTTCCATATGCAATAGCCCTGCCAAGTTCAACGTTTGGCGTGGAGGATATATAGAATTTGTGCTAAAATACCAATGACACTCTGGAGGACTTTTGTATAATTGTGGTTCTTCGGGATTTGCTTCTAAAACGTGAAAACGTGAAAACGTAAAACGTGAAACATGAAAACGTGAACTTCTATTTCACTCTTCACTCTTCACGCATCACGTCATTGATACGCAAATTACTTTTAATAAAGCGAGGTAAAAAATGCAGCACAAGTGTAGTAATTGCCACATGCCATTTACAATTACCAAAGAAGTTGTTCACATGGCCCTGGATAAAATGGCCAAGAAAGATTGGGATCGCTACGATTTCACTTGTCCCCAATGCAAAAAGACGAATCGTGTTTCCAAGGAGCAATTATTGCATGCCGCTCCAACTTGGAAAGATGAAGACGAGGAATAGTTCTAAAATCCCCTCATGTGCTCACAGAAAATACGAGAATCAACATTTCTTCCCATGCGTATTGTTCGCTATGCTTTTAAACGCTTAGGTGAAGAACGCGGAGCAGAAGCAGCGGCTGGGATGGCTTTTTACAGTTTCTTCTCCCTCTTTCCCTTGCTTTTGGTGCTGGTTGTGGTGGGGAGTTCATTATTAAAAAACCCACACGCTGAGGCTGAGGTGCTGGAATTCCTGATAGGCATGTTTCCCTTTTCAGGCGAGCTTGTGGCCAAGAATATTGAACAAGTGCTGCAAGCGCGAGGATCGGTGGGGGCATTGGCCTTAGTGGCTTTAGCATGGTCAGGTTCTGGCGTATTTTCTGTGCTGGCGACTAATATCAATCGCGCCTGGCCGGAGACTGATCAGCGCGACTTTCTAATGAAGCGTCTTCTCGCTTTGGTAATGTTATTAGTGCTGGTCATCATCTTAATGCTCTTACTGGTTCTCAGGAACATATTTCCTCTTTTACTCTCATTTGTGAATGGGGGAGAGGATCAATTTCTGAGCAGGCTGCGTTATTTTTCGTCTTTTATGATTTGGGGGACACTCTTTGTGGGTTTGCTTGTTCTCTATCGTTGGATTCCTAAACGGCAGGTTCCTCTTGCCTCAGGCCTTTGGGGTGGCCTAGCAGCCTCTATTGCGTTGGAAGCTGCTACCAAAGGATTCGCCTGGTATTTGCGAAGTGGACTTGCGAAATATAATTTGGTGTATGGCTCATTAGGGGCCATAGCAATCTTGTTGTTTTGGATATATATTTCAAGTTTCATCATCTTATTTGGAACGCACTTGAGCGCGGCGGTGGCTCATTTTAAGGAATAGAAAGAAGTTTGTGCTAAAATGAAAGGGGAATTCTATCTCTATTTTAGAGGTAGTTGAAGAATACCTAGAGCGTGCAAGGGTAACTATCGAAATTTTTTTAGGTGCTTCTTATGACAAATTCATTAGGCCTGGCCTATCTTTTCCCGAAATTAAAATTGGAAGCGTCGAGTATTTTAGCGAAACAACCAGTGATGCTGGCTTACTTGCACGGTTCTGTGGTTGATGGCACGACATTGCCTTCTAGTGACGTGGATATTGCTTTGGTGCTGTCTCCTGATGTGACGCTTACAGCCTATGAACGCATGTTATTAGAATTTGAGATTGCAGAAAAAATTGAGAAGCAATGTGGTATTGCAGAAGCTGATGTGCGTTCTATTGATCAAATTCCCATTACCATCCAAGGGAGAATTACAACCGAAGGAAAGTTAATATACAGTCGAGATGAAGAATTTCGTGTCGAGTACGAGGTTTATGCCAGAACGCGTTACTTTGATTACTTGCCAGTAGAGCGAATGATGCGTAAAGAATTTTTTGAACATATTCGTGAGGAGGGATTGAACTATGGTGACACCTGAGAAAGTTGAAGATCGTTTAATGACTCTACTGAAATAACCACAAAGATGTTCTAAATCTTGTCAAGGGTATAGAACATTAACAATTGAATAGCGAAAAGCAACACGAAGCCAAGGCGGAATTAGAAGGCATTAAAACCGCCTGAAAATCAACATATTTGTAGGCAATTTTGACTTGAAAGACAGCTCGGGGTGGGTTTCAAACGGCTTCGAGAAACTCTTTCATTTACTTTATTTGTTGCTCCTGTCGTTGCATGCGGACCTCTACCTTATGATCTTTACGATTTTTGCGAAAACGTTTATTGTTTCGATTACGCACCTCTTGTGAGACACGATACTGCAAACATAATTTTTTGGACTCTTGGTCAGTAATAGGTTTTCCTTGCAAATCGCGCAGTTCATAGGGCCGTTGTTCCTTCAAAACGGTATAAACTCGGCTGGCGATATGCGAGGCGCAAGCACAAATTGCTTGAGTGTGGTGTTTGCCATAGTCAACCATTTGTGTATAGTAAACCTTTGCAATTTGCACATCCCATTGTCGAGCTACCTCAGAGTTACAGTACAAGGTAGCCTTGATTAGATTGGGACCGGCTTTGGTGAGAGGCAAGCCTTTCGATTCCTGATTGCCACTCTGCTTACTTCGCGGGACAATGCCACACCAAGAACGAAACTTTTTCACATTGGCAAAACGGTTGATATCTTGGATGAAAGCGCGGTAAATAGCTGCACTTTGGATACCAATTCCTTTGATGGTTGTGAGCTGGCAGTTAGGGTATAGAGTTTTGTAGAGTGGAACAATTTTCGCATTTGTGAGTATTTTCATTTCTTGGGCATATTGTTCTTGTAATCGCAGGCTTTGACGCATTGTTTCTTGCAAATAATCATAAGAGTTGTTCCCAAATAAGGGAAAAAGAGGTAAACTTCTCAGACATCATAAGAAAAGGGGGTAATTGCTCAAAATGTTAGTGGTGCATTGCATCCGCTTTTGGATGCGTTGCACCACGAGTCTGCCTGTGAGACCCGAACT
>DAOUWT010000163.1 GCA_030666985.1 Chloroflexota bacterium | reverse complement strand
GTTGTGTATCTTTTCAACGACGGATACTTTCCTGGTCATCTGGTTTCCTTTTTTCTATTCAACATTGATGCTTTCTAGGCGAAATTCTGGGATGGTTCATTTTGAGCTGGAAATTAGTGGACACTTTTTTCTCATTAACCACATGTCATTACGAACCCCCGCTTTTTGGGGGTGTGGCAATCTCCCTGATTTCGATGTTATTTTGTTAACCGGGGGACTGCCACGTCGCAAAAAACGCTTCTCGCAGTGACACATTGAGAATTCCTGCTGTCCTCTGTCCCCGGTCTCTTGTCTCTCCACTAACGAAGCACATATCTCACCGCCTCAACTGCCATATCCCCCCAGCGGTAAAAATAATACCAGGGCCACAGCCAGGCAGGGTTCGGGGCATAGCGCCTGCGGATGAAGGCCGGGGAAGGGAAAACATTTCCCAAGCCATAAGCCAGCCTCCCCCTCCAAGTCAAAGTCCGCCACTTCTGCCACCACATCCAGGCCCGGGATTGGTTCAGCCGGCTCTTATAAGCAACCCAGCCCTGGCTCCGAGCGTCCTGGTGAGCGTGCAAAAATTCCAATACTTCGGGGGGGATTTCCGTCTGGAAGACGTCTCGGATCTGTGACAAAGCCGCCGCGAGTGGGGCACCCCACCCCAGGTGGCGCGAGCGAGCAAGAAGGGCCTCCCAATCAATCTCCTCCCCATATCGCGTGAGCAACAAATGCAAATCATACAGCCAAAGGAGCAATCCGCGTGCCGCGCCGTGCTGCAAAAAAAGGTGTGTGCTCAAATACATCACATGACTTGTGGGAGATAAAGCCTGCCCGCCGGGAAAACTCAGCAAGGGGGAGGGTTCGGCCCGGGGGAAAACACCAGGGGGGGCCGCACGCAATTCGCGGAGGGGCTGCGTGTGCCGCCAAAACCAATCCGTCAGCGTGTGATCCCCATTGAAGGCCTGCGTCAAGCTCCAATGGAGTTCCAAGTTTACGCCTTTCTCGTTCTGAAGATGTTCGTGATGACCAAGCACACGTTCCAGGCTCGGCCAATAAGAAAGAGCATCATCACCTCTATAACCCAATTCCTGGGCCGCTTGGACGGCATGGTCAACTTCTTCGAAAGGCACCAATACATCCAAATCACTCATCGGGCGCAGGGCCGGGTCGGGGTAGAGCGTCTGCGCCAGGGCGGCGCCTTTAAGGAGAATGACGGGGATGTCAGCGGCGTTGAGGGCGGCCAGAACACGCTCAAGTTCGGAGAAGAGCAGGGCGTTGTAGGCGGCGGTGGAGTAGTATTCTTTTTGAAGAACGTTGAAAGTTCCAACGTTTAACGTTTGAACGTTGAAACCTTTAAACGCATTATAAAGCAATGGCGCAACACCTTCGGTTTTAGCCATTATGGTCAGTAAGCGCCAGTCGTCGGGGGTGAAGGCGGGCCAGTCTACCTCGGAGGCGCGGTCGGTGAGGGCCTTGGTGATGGCGTCGAAGACCAGGGTGGGGCGGCCGGGGTAGGCGTGGTATTTATAGGCGGTGATGGCGGGGTAGTTCATTTGGGAGAGAAGGATGCCGCAGCCTTACGGAAGGAGTTTGAACCATTCACAGTGTCTTGGACGAAATATTTGGAAATCGCGCCGATCCAATGTCAGCACTATCTTGCTGTCATAGCGTTCAGCAATCGCCATCACAGACGCATCAACAAAATCAATACGGCTATCTGCGTATTTTTCAAGAATTTCAGCAACTCTGTAAATGTCATCAGACCTAAGCGATACTAAACGAAATCGGCTCTTAGATAACCCTTTGAGGAAATCAACCACAGCGGTAATTCCCGCCTCCCTACCTAACATAAGCTACTTCAGCTAATACAGTTTGCGGCATCCAAATGCGTGTATATTGTATATACTGGGCCTTTGCTTCTTCATGCCACTCATCAGCTTCATTTAATAAAGCTACAATAAAGCCCGTGTCAACTACAGCAAAGTCTCTTTCCATGTCCATCCAGATCGCTCTCTAAGTTCTTGCTGCAAAATTTCTTCAGATTGGCGACCTAGAGATTTAGAACTGGAAAACAAACCCACCAAAGGGTCCTGATCTATTTCTGGGTATTCCAAGACTTCAAACTCCAGGTATTGCAGAACAGCTTCGGTAATAATTTCATCGGGAGCCTCACCACGTTGTTGTGCCAAGGCATTCACCCGATCTTGTAATTTTTTACTTGGCTTCCATTGAGTAACTATAGTCATAATACTATCTCCAAGTGTAGTCCTAACTTGAATGCATAAATTATACATCTATGAATCATTCTACCCTATCACGGATGCGCCTAACAAACCTCAGTTACCTATCAAGCGCAGAGCCGGGTCGGGGTAAAGCATTTGCGCCAGGGCCGCACTCCTTCACTAGGGTTCAGGACATGCTTTGAGGAGGATGACGGGAATACCAGCGGCGTTGCTCAGGACAAGTGCCGGCGGCGTTGAGGGCCGTCAGAATGCGGTCAAGTTCGGAGATGAGGCGTTGTACGCGGCGGTGGAGTAGTTCTGTCTTCCGCCTTCTTACCTCCTACAACCTCACCACCTTGTCATTCCCCAATCCCACCTTCCCGAGCGCGTTCCGGGTATCAACTATCAATTTAGCAGCCTCGAAAATTGACACGTAATCATAATCACTGTGATTGGTGACAATCACCACGCAATCCGCGCCCGCCGCCTCTCCACCCAGGTCAGGAACGCTCTGCAGCTTCCAACTATCGTGCGCCACTTCGGGGATATATGGATCGTGATAGCTGACCTCGGCGCCTTTCTCCATCAAGAGGCCGATCACGTCAATGGCCGGGGATTCCCGCAAGTCGTCAATGTCAGGTTTATAAGCTGCTCCCAGCACCAGGACTTTACTCCCTCCCAGGGGTTTACCATGCTCATTGAGGGCATCCTGAACCTTTTGAATCACGTACCGGGGCATATCAGCGTTGATTTGGGATGCCAGTTCAATAAAGCGTGCCGTATATTGCAAGCTGCGTAACTTCCAGGAGAGATAGTGGGGGTCAAGGGGGATGCAGTGCCCGCCCAGGCCCGGCCCGGGGGTAAACTTCATGAACCCGAACGGCTTGGTGGCTGCAGCGTCAATCACCTCCCACACGTCCACGCCCAGCTTGTCGCACATCAGGGCCATCTCATTCACTAAGCCAATATTGACCATCCGGAAGGTGTTTTCCATCAGTTTGGCCATCTCGGCCACCTCGGCCGAAGAGACCGGGATAACCGTATCCAGAGCCGCCTCGTAAAACGCTGACGCCACCTCCGTGCAGGCCTCCGTCACACCGCCCACCACCTTGGGGGTATTCTCTGTAGTCCAATCCTCCCGGCCTGGATCCACCCTCTCAGGGGAAAAGGCCAGGAAAATGTCTTCCCCCACCTCCAAGCCCTGGGCATCCACCAACTTGGGCAACAGCAATTCCCGCGTTGTACCCGGGTAGGTGGTAGATTCCAGGATGATCACCATTCCCGGATGGATATAGGAGGCCAAGTCCTCCACCGAACTCAAGATATAGCTCAGGTCGGGGTCTTTGGTTTTTCGCAGGGGGGTGGGGACGCAAATGCTGACCGCGTCAGCCTCCCCCGCCGCAGCGTAGTCACTCGTTCCCCGCAGTCTGCCACTCTCCACGAGCGGCGCAACCCGTCCCGTGGGAATATCCGGGATGTAACTTTCACCACGCGACAAGGCCTCGATTTTGCGTTGATCCGGGTCAATCCCAGTCACCTCGAAACCGGCCTCAGCCAGAATGGTCGCCAGGGGAAGTCCCACGTATCCCATGCCAATCACGGCTACTTTTGCGGTTTTATCTTGTAATTTTTTTAGTAGGGTTTCTTTTGTGGTTAAGTGATTCATGATTACCGCCTCACGAGCGATCCAGGGAGAGGTCTATTTCCCTTTCCAAAACATCCATTACATCCTCAAGGCATATCTCATACGAGAACGCCCTCGTTGCTTGTTCACCAATATGCTTGTGATGGGGAAAATTCTCCAACCGTTTGTGGTGTGGTGAATTATCCCATCCAATCTTGAGCCTGTTTTTGGCATCAAGCCAGTAATAACTATACCGCACCAGAACTCCTGCTTGCCACCTCTCTGCCACCCGTAAAGTTGTGCCGTCATTTAGCACAAGAACTAATCTAAGGGTCTCTTCGGTTAAACGCAAGACCAGCAAATTCTGCACAAAGTGAGCATATTGCTGTTCAATCTCAAACACCCGCTCTTCAACGGACACCAACTGTCTCCTCCGCTTTCTCCAGCAGTGTTTTCACATCCCTGACTGTCAGCTTGGTTTTGTGCAGCACATCGTTCCAATACTCCCACTCAATAAAGTCCTCATGCATCTCGTAACCGGCATTGTCAGGCAAACCCTGAGAAGTGAGCTCATCCAGCGTCATTCTGTATTTCCCCTCAAAACGTCTAACTTCCTCTTTCGCCTGGAGCAAGCGACTTTCCAGATATGGCAGGCGCAATACAGCTCCCTGTCTGAAAATAAATGCTAGTTCTTTAGCGGAGAGATCTGTCATACTCCCAAACGTTGTCATTTTTTCCATATTTCATTTCCTCCTTCTACCAACGCCATATCCGAGGACTAACTCAGTACGTATACCGCCTAACCATCGGGCTGCTCTTCGTTCCACGTTCCAGAACATTAAATGCACGCTCCGCCATTCCGACAATTGGCCAAAATTTGTCGATTATACCTTCTGAATATTTTCGCACATTCAACGCCATCACCTTGCCGGGTGAGGGCCTCACGCCTTGCTGGGTGAGGGCCTCACGCCTTGCTGGGTGAGGGCCTCACACCTTGCCGGGTGAGGGCCTCACACCTTGCTGGGTAAGGGCCTCACACCTTGCCGGGTGAGGGCCTCACACCTTGCCGGGTGAGGGCCTCACACCTTGCCGGGTGAGGATTTCAAATGCGCGTTGTCCGCCTGCAATTACTACTTTTCTTTACGAATATGACCAACTTCCAGTTCTACGGGGATTTCGCGTTGTTCGTTCAACATTTTCAACAGAACCCGGACGCGCTCATGCCCCGAAACTTGGGTATCGAAAATGGCCCGGTAACCAGAAAATGGGCCCTCTTCGATAAAGACTTCATCACCGGGTTGGAGACCAATGAATTTTTCTCCACCGGCTTCGGCGATCTCCGCTACCGTGCGTTTAATACCACTAATTAAACCATCCGGCACAGGAGCGGGATTATTATCAAATTGAACCAGTCCCAATGAATGCGGCATCCACCGGAAAGCGGAACGTCCTACTTTCTCCAGGTCGGCTTGAACAAACATATAGCCCGGAAAATAGGGCTTGATTTTTCTGGCACGGGGGTTGACAGGGTTAACTCTCATGCGCGGGTAGAAGCATTCCATCCCCTTAGAGAGCACATAATCCCATAAAGCACTTTCTTTGCGAGGTTTACTTCGCAAAACATACCATTGACGGGTCATATCAACTTCCTGTTCGGCGACGAATTCAAAAATGCAGCCTCGACAAAAAAACTTAAATCATTGCGCTTTTCGTTCCTGACACAACGAGCTACAGTTTAACACGAATTAGAAAACTCACAACCCTGTTGACATAAATTGCAATTATTGACATGCACCAATCACTCAGGGTTAAACAGTCATCACTCCATCCTCACCTTCTCAGTCTGTAACACAAATTAATAGATGCAGGTGCGCTCGCTCGGTTCGCCACTGCCCTGTCACGCTGTGTATGTTGGCTGCCATAATGAAGGGAATGAGAGGATTGTGCCAAACGATCTGCGATGTTTAATGCAATCGGCTGACCGAAGAAAGTATAACACGCCAAGCACTTTAACTCAACCTTGTCCTGGGGAGAATTGCCAGTAGGTATTGATAGTTTATGAATTCAGGAAGATTGCCACGCTCTGCAGGCTACGCTCGCAATGACATAAGGGTTAATGGGAGAGGTTTCAAGTTTATATGTCGTTGCGAGGAAGATGGGCGGGTTTTTTGCGCCCAGATGACGCGGCAACCTCATGAATGACTGAGGGGTGTTGATTAACGACATTATCTTCCCCACGCTCAAGGGGGAACGCGGCATATAACGCTCAAGGGGGAACGCGGCATATAACGCTCGAGGGGGAAGGCCACTTCCCCCCGGACTCCACCCCGCCGGATCTGTCGATCCAGCTTGAGCATAGTGTGAATGCTCGCCTCCACGCTCGAGGGGGAAGGCCACTTCCCCCCGGACTCCACCTCGCCGGATCTGTCGATCCAGCTTGAGCATAGTGTGAATGCTCGCCTCCACGCTCGAGGGGGAAGGCCACTTCCCCCCGG
>DAOUWT010000269.1 GCA_030666985.1 Chloroflexota bacterium | reverse complement strand
TGGTGATCAAACCAGAATTTTTGGGTGGCCTGGATGGGATAGAAGCAGGTCACGAGATATTGGTCATTTTCCACTTTCACCTTGCAGAGCCACGGGGGTATAATTTACACCAGCACCCACGGGGGAATCAGTCCCGCCCAAAGCAGGGAGTATTTGCCCTGCGCAGCCCCTACCGCCCCAACCACATCGGCGTGACCCAGGCTAAAATTGTCTCAATAGAGGGAAATACACTCACCGTCACCGGCCTAGACGCCATCAACCAAACCCCCATCCTAGACCTCAAGCGGGTGGGCTAACTGAAAACTCAATGCCAGCAAGTTAAGAGATTATGTCATTTCGAACGGAGTGAGAAATCTTTCCATCATGAGTGAATGGTAGACTGAACTCAAGATTTCTCCTCGTTTTGCGGCAACACACGCCGAAACCTCGTCGAAATGACATGATTACTTGCCTAACTTAACGACACTGATTGAATACTGCAAACTGATAACGCAACACGCCACACGCCACACGCCACACGCAACACGTTTCACTCCATCCTCGCCATCTCCAACACCGCCCGCACCGCCCACGGCTTATCTGCCAGATACCCAGGAAGAAAGTTGGGGAAATGCCCCGCGTCATAAGTAGCGTTGACCGCGTTCCCCTGTTCAGGGAGATTGACCCGCACCCACGGGACACCCCCCAGCACAGCCGCGTTGACAATATCCGTAGTGTGCTTCCCCTGCCACCACGGCAGACCACCCTCCGCCGGGCCATCCGGGAGGAAAAAGGTTGCCACATCAGCCTCGGTCTCGGGCGGTTGGGCGTGATCCCACTCTGCCTGAAGGCGCAAATACCGCCCCCGGAAGTCGCCGATGAAACGCACAGCCTCCCGTTCCTCCCAGAAAGCTTCGTTCTCCGGGGAGGGGTCGCGCCACAGGCTGTAGCGTCCGAAAACTTCGTATACGGTCTGGAATTTTTGCGTATCCCCCATGGTTGCTCTAGGTTCGTGGCAAGTCACATAACTACTAGGCGGGCCTTCCCCATCCACAATATATTTTATAGGAATCTCCGGGTGACGGGCAGCGCAGCCAGCGGCCATAGTGATCCCGTAAGATTGCGACCGCAGCCCCACGTTTTCTGCCGTCACATAAGGCAGCCCCATGGCATATTCAACGATTGCGCATAGCCCATCCTGCTGGCGGTAGCCGTTGAAATCCTCCGTGCCCTCCGAGCGGATGTCTTCGTCAGAAATGGTGTCCATGCGGCCTTCAGCGTTGAAAGTGAGCACCACCATCCCCGCCCCGGCCAGGGTCTTGGCCTCGGAGCCGTACACCGCCATCCGGCCCGGGTTAATTCCGCCGGGGACGAGCACCACCGCCGCGTATTGCTCGCAGGGATATAGCCCCGGATCTGGGCGGTGGATCATGCCGTAAAGCGTGTTCCCAGAGGGAGCGGTGACAGCAAACGCCTCAATGATCGTCTCGCGGGGATTTTCGTGGGGACGCTCCCGGGGGAGGGTGGGCGCGTAGGCGGGGCAGGCCGCTTCGGGGAGGGGAGACGCCGAGGGGGGAGGTTCCGCCGTGGGGCCAGGTGTGGCCGTTGTGGGGCGGGATTCCTCTGTGGGGGCAGGTGTTGCCGTTGGGGATAGTGTGCGGCAGGTCATGGTTAACCCACTTATGACCAGGATACATAGAAAAACTATTTTCTTCATGGCTGAATTACTCCTGTGGCGGCAAGAAATTCTATTAGCAAATTGAGTGGGTTTGGGACTGCATTGGGGTTCAACAAATGGAGTCCGTGTAAATGTCCGCCGCTCCAGCCCTGGGTGCGGAAGTGCTCACCAGAGAGGGAGGTGCAAACTTGGGCGCTTTCTTCGTTTTCATCGTAAAAGCACCACGCTTGCCGGGGGGGATTGGCCTGGCCCAATTGCTGGACCATGCCGCCGTAACTGTCTATCAGGTACCCCCCGGGGGAGAGGGAGAGCGCACCCAGGCAGTCTGCCCCATCCCCTGCCACAAGCCAGGCGCACCCCGCCACGGCCCCATCTCCGCCAATGCTGGCACCCACGCTGACCACCCGGTTGGCGTCCACGCCGGGGAGGGCGGCGGCCTGCTCCATGGCGGCTCTAGCGTCCAGCAGCCATCCCCCAGGGTCGGGTTCCTGGCATCCCCCCGCACATCCCCGAAAAGTGAAGGTGAAGACGGCCAACGAGGAGTCAGCCGGCATCTCCGGGAACCAGGCCGGGTCGCGCCAGGGGACGCCATCCCCCTCCCCGTGCAGGCCGCGATTTTGGAGCCAATGGGCGATCTCGGCCCATTCGTTTTGATCCCCCGGGTACCAGTGCATGAGGACAACCACGGGGGCGGGGTTTGTCGCGGCAGGGTAGTATCTCCCCTCTAGGGGCTGGCCATCCCCCGCCTCAAAGGTGATGTCTTGTGGTTCGGGCGGGAGAGGAGATGGGGTTGCTTTATTTATGGCTGTCTTACATGCTGAGAAAGCCAGCATACCTATTATGAGCGTGATAAGAAAAGCCCATTTTTTCATAATTCTTCCGGGGTAATTATTCATTCTCCTAGCCAAGACCTCCGAGGTTTGCATTTAAAAACCTCGGAGGTCTGCGGTGAATGCTTATCTTCCGTGAAGTATTAGGGACTCCAATCAGGGAAGAAGTTAATGAAGGCATCATCGGTGAGTTGGGTTAGGCCAGTTCCATCCGCATTGATGGTCCAGAGATCAAGGTTTCCGCTGCGATTGGAATAGAAGACGATTTTCTCGCCATCTGGCGACCAAGCAGGCGCGTTGTTGGCAAACTCATCTTCGGTGAGTCTCACGAGACTCTCTGTGGTGCCGTCTTTGTCAATGATATACAGGTCTACTACTTGCGCTCCGGCTGCAAATACTATGCTGTTGCCATCTGGCGACCAAGCTGCTGATGTTGCATTCCCAACGTCGGTAATTTGGGTAATTTCGCTGCCACCGGTGTTCATGGTGTAGATGTCAAATACTCCTGCGGGGCCTGAAACGTATAGTATTTGCTCTCCCGTGGGCGACCAGCGCGGGCCGAAGTCTGGCACGTCTGGGGTGTCTAGTATTTCTACCATGTTTTCGCCATTGCTGTCGATTATGTAGATGTCGGGGGTGTCTTCTGGTTCGTTTTGGTGGTCAGATTGGAAAACGATCCGGCTGCCATCTGGTGACCAATGGCCGTTGTTGCTGCGGAAATCGGTGAGTTGAGTCAGTTCGGCCCCGTCGGTGGTAATTGTGTATAGGTTCCAGACGCCGGGGATTGCGAAGATAACTTGCTCTCCATCAGGTGACCATTGGGCCAGGAAAGCGGTATCGAAGCCGGTATCCAGGGGGGTGATTTCCATGGTATCGAGATCGAGTATGTACAGATCAAGTTCGCCTGGGTTGTCGCCCCGATTTGAGCTGAAGACTATGCGTTCTGGCTGGGGAAGGGGTGTCTCTGTGGGGGGGATTTCTGTAGGGGGGATGGCGGTGTTTGTTGCCGTGGGTGGTATTTCTGTGGGTGGCACTGCTGTGGGTGGGGGCTTGGTTGGCTCTTCCACGGCGGCGGGAGCTTGGGCAACGGTCGCTTCTGCCGCAGGGATTTCGGCAACAGGCTGCTCTACTTCCGGCGCTTTGTCACAAGCTGTCAGAATTAGACTAACGAGTACGAGAGCGATAAGGATATGTTTCTTCATTTTCTTCCTCCTTTGAGAGGTTCTAAAAGTGTATTGGAGCCAAATCCCGAAGGATTTGGCTCGCGCTTATGCTTATTATAGATTAATTCTTGGAAATGTGGGGTATTTTCCCTAAATTGAAGTATATTTTAGTAATTATTCCCCCCCCCTTCTCTAATGTACGCTTAGGAACCGCGTTCCTCCGAGGAACGCGGTTCCTAAGCGTAGGGTGTGTGAACGGTTATATTTTGGGGATAATCTCCGCCCCCGTTCCTCTGCCCGCAGGATGTACGGTGTATAGCAAGCTAATACGG
>DAOUWT010000148.1 GCA_030666985.1 Chloroflexota bacterium | reverse complement strand
TCATGTGTCATTTGCTCTGAGGGGAACGGCAGTTTCCCGGACGCCACCCGCAGGAGCTGCTGATCCTGCTCGAGTGCAGTGTAAATTACTCACCCTAGCACTTGAGTGTAATACTGTTACTTAATGGCTTAAATGAACCTGCCCTGACATCACGACATCAGGGCAAGGGTCATCAAGTAAAAATGAGGCAAATAGCGTATCTTTTCAATATTTTGGGGCAAAGACTTCGGAAGTCTTGCCCTTGTTTTTGCGATGATACGACATCAGCTAATAAAAATCCCGAAAGCTATTAAACGCTTTCGGGGCTGCCTCATCTTCTCTGCTGCTTGCGGTTAAACAGCGAGAAAAAACCTTCTCTCATCCGGACTTTACCGTCGGCTTCAGATTTACACTGGATCCTGCATTCGTGAGAACGCTCGCGGGCTGCGGAAGTTCCAGATTGAAACTCCCTTCACCGCCGGTAGGGAATTGCACCCTGCCCCGAAGGTAGATATATTTTATTTTGCGAAGGTGATTATACTACCCTGGAAAAAGGCCGTCAACTTACGATTGTAATATTAGGCATGGGTCATTTCGCCCGGGAAACTGGTTGACACTTTTCTTCCCTCTTCGTTATTTTGCACAGTAACTGTTCACCCCCCCGAACCATTGTCCATGTAATTCAAGTGATATATAATGCAGTTATACTGATCCCACTTAGGTTTTGTGAGATTGCTTTTGGGGAGTTCTGTTGACCCGGCACGTGAAAACAATTTTGGGGGATACGGGGGAGGTCTTGGCTGTGAGGATAGGTTCGCCTGTAGGGGAGGGCGTGACCGTGGCGGAAGCGGGGGAGAGGCCCTGGGGGGTGGTTGCCTCCGCTGGGGATGCGGTTGCCGTATGGGAAGAGTCTCCCCCCTGGCTAGGCCTCTCCCTCCATGTTACCGCCCAGAACCCCATCCCTAAACAGGACAACATCACCAGGCCAATCCCAATCCCCACCAGTAGAACTTTGTCAAATCGCGCCATCCAAAACACTCCCTTTACAACGCTCAGAGGGGAACGCCAGTTCCCCGAACTCCACCCGCAGGAGCTGTCGATCCTGCTCGAGCGTGGTGCATTACTCATCTCCAATACCCAATATCAAATATCCAATATCCCCTGAAAACTATCTCACTCTCCATCCTCCATTATTAAAACCCTCCCCGAACTCCCATCCACCTGCACGCGCTGACCGGTCTTTAGCCGCGTGGTCGCCTCATGCACCCCCACCACGGCCGGGATGCCGTACTCACGCGCCACAACCGAGCCGTGGGTCATCATCCCCCCCACCTCCATGACCAGCCCCCCCGCGGCCAAGAAGAGGGGCGTCCAGGCCGGGTCGGTGCCGGGGCAGACCAAAATCTCGCCGGGGAGGAGCTGCGTCTCGTGGGGGTTCAGCACCACGCGCACATCCCCCTCTGCCACGCCGGGCGAAACCGGATCGCCCACAATGGCACTCTCATCCCCATCTGGGGCACGCATTCCCTCAAAGAACGCCTGCCCGTCACTGAGCAGCACACGCGGCAATTGCACCCGCCGCATTTCACGGGCGCGGGTCGCCCGCCGTTCGCGGATACGTTCACGGAACTCGGGCGGGATGGCTTTCTCTGCTCCTATTTGGTCAAGTTCGCAGACGTGCAAAAAGAAGAGATCGTCGCCTTGCTCTAGCAAACCCGCTTCCACAAAGGCGCGGTTGCTCTCTAATAAACCTTGGCGGAAAATGCTCATCATTTTGATAGCGAAGAACTTGGGGGCTTCGCGCATCCCGCCCAAAATGCGGTATCGTCCGACCGCCCAGCGGATCAGGCGAGCTTTTATCCGCCCCCCTTTCATCTGGCGGACAGCCGCCTCGAGCCGGGCAGCGGCTTGCACGGCGTCCTCGGCCCCACGGGCAAAGACCACATCTGGGGCTTTTTCAGGGTCGGTGATGGTCATATAGTTTTGGAGGGTTTGAATGATGGGTTCTGGCTGCTCTCGCCAGCGTGGACGTCCAATATCAATTTCGCCCAGGCCGCGCATGCCGTAACGTGACATGAATTTGGAGATAGCCATTTGCGCTGAGGGAGGTAGGGTTTTGGCCTGATACGCAGCGGCAAGCTCCTTGTGGGTTGATTTAGCGAAGGCCCGGGCGGATTCTGCGTCCGCCTGCAACGCTTGGGCTGTCTTCCAGAGCGAAAGATCCATCTCTATTGTCACATTATGAGGCAGTCCGCGCGCGATCTCCAGATAGAGCAGAGGCTGGCCAATTTCTGTACTAAAACGCCGCAGAATGCCCATGAACGGCACCATCCCGGCCACTATGCGAGGAACGGCCCGGGGAATGACCATATCGGCGAAAAGATTTTCGGACTCATGGAGGAGGGCCAGGCGTTGGGCGTAATCTGTCCATAAGTCGCCGCTGTACGTTAGCCGAGTTTGAGTTTCAGCGGCTTTGTCATTCATCAAGTTCATGATCTCTTGCCGCTTGCGTCCGGGGTGGCGTAATACGTTGATCACGCGCCCCATGAAGGGAACCACAAAGCAGGCTACACGCCATATAGTGCGGGGATTGAGGCGCTGTTTTTTGATAGCCAGGCGCGGGTCATCAAGAATAGTTTCCCGGAAGGCCTGCGCTACGCCGGGGTCAATGGCTTGAATGGCGGCCGGGTAGGATTTGTGCCCAAGGGGGTGGCGGATGATGGGCGTCACGTTGATCCACAAACGTTCGGCTGCGCTGAGGATACCGGTCTGCTTTTCGAAGTTGGGATGGAGGCCAAAAAGCTGCCCTGTATTGATAAGCACAATTTTGAGCGTGTCCTGCCCCAGGGGAGTGATCGGCTCCAGGACGCCTTGGACGGCATGGAATCCAACTAGCGCCCTGAGTGGTTCTATGGGCAGACCCGTTGGCAACGGGAAGAGCGAGGTGATGGGCCGCGATTGGAGGATATACAAATCTCCCGCTCCGTCTTCCCTCTCCTCGTAGGAGAGGGGCCGGGGGTGAGGTGGGAGTGTGTAGGCCCACTCAATATCTTGGGGAAAATCGTACATCTCGGCGATCTTCTGCCCCATCTCTGCCAGCTGGATGATAACCTCATCGGGGATGGCCTGCCGCTGGGACGCATCCCGCTCTTGGGAGACGACCCCTCCCTCAGCTTTGCCCGTTATGGTCAGGGCTTTGGCTCCTAAGAATTTGCTCACCAAGTGCATTGCACGCTCTTTTGCGTGCGTTGCACTTGGTGTACCTAGCACCTCTGGTGACTCATAATGTCGGTGCAACGCACTCACGTGAGAGTGCAATGCACCGACAACATAATGATCCGGCTCCACGTGCCCGCCCACTAGAGCCTCTCCCAGCCCCAGGGTGGCGTCAATGACTATTTCATCCCGTTGCCCGGTCAGTGGATTAGCCGTGAATAGCACGCCAGAGGCATCGGCCTGCACCATGTTTTGCACTATCACCGAGAGAGCCACATCCTCGTGGGAGATTTCGTTGCGGGAACGGTATCCAATGGCACGCGCCGTCCACAGACTGCTCCAACACTTGACCACGGCCTCGAGCAGAGCCTCCGGGCCGATGACGTTTAGGAAAGTATCCTGTTGGCCGGCAAAAGACATGTCGGGCAGATCTTCGGCGGTAGCGGAGGATCGCACCGCCACGGGATGCGCTCCCAGCCAGGGATAGCCTATCCCCAGGGCCGAAGCCAGCCCCACGGAGACTGTCCCCCGCCCGAACTCCGCCCGAATCACCTCCGCCGCGCTTTCTAAATCAGTGGGTGAGGCAGTATCCAGGCCCTTCAGGCAATCTTGAATAAAGGGATTGAGTCCATTATCCGCCACGAATTCTTGGTAGCACTTGGTAGGTATCAGAAATGCGTTCGGGACTGGGAAACCTGCCTGGGCCAACTTGATCAAATTCAGGCCCTTGCCGCCCAAAGTTTCCAGGCTGGCTTCAGGTGAGTGGAGGGGTATCAACGGTTGAGGGAGGGGTTCTGGAGTAGTCATGGGGGTATTATACTAGGAATCAGGAAACTAGGAATCAGGGACTAGGGAACAGGGACTAGGGGACAAGAAACTACAGAACTAGAAAACTAATAAACTAACAAACCAAACTATAAATTTGACCTCCCCCGCCTTTAGATGTAAAATGCTCTCAACTTTACCGTTGCCAAGGAGCCATCATTGAACGTCCTAAAACGCCTTTTGCACTATGTGCGCCCCTATTGGAAAACTCTGATATTCGTCAGCATATTGCTCATTTTGCGCACTGCCGCTAACCTGATTCCCCCGCTTCTGCAGAGAGAGGTCATAGATCGCGTAATCGGAGAGGGAAGATTATCTCAGCTCACGATGTTGATTGTGGCTCTGGTCGTCATTCACGCCCTCTCGCGGGTGGTAGATTTCGGCGACCTCTATTTGCGCCACGTAGTTGGAGAACGTTTTATATTTGATCTGCGCGTGCGTATTTACGATCATCTCCAGCGGCTTTCACTTTCCTTTTTCGAGAGCACATCCACGGGCGAGATCATGTCTCGGGTTACTAACGATGTGAACGCTTTGGAAAGCTTTGTCACGCACGGAGTGGCCCTCACCGTAGTAGACCTGTTCCGCCTGGTGGGCGCCTCAATTATACTCCTGGTACTCAACTGGAAGTTGGCCCTGGTGATGCTCATTCCCATCCCGCTGATGGGCGTTGGCCTGTGGATATTCAACCACCGCGCCCGCCCCATGTACCGCCGCGTGCGCGACCGCCTGGGAGACATCAACTCTAGCCTGCAAGATAAACTGGCCGGCATCCGCGTGGTTCAAGCCTTCGAGCAGGAGGAGGCTGAACTGAGCAGCTTCCGAATGGTCAGCCAAAGCTACCTTCAAGAACGCATTTTTGCCATTCGCACCTGGTCAATCTTCTTTCCCGCTCTCCGTTTTATTTCCACCTTGGGCAGCGCGCTAGTACTCGGCTTTGGAGCCAAAATGGTGGTCAACGGCCAACTCACATTGGGCACATTGGTAGCTTTTTTGTCTTATATAATCTCTTTCTATGAGCCGCTGAGACGCCTGACAGAGGTGGATAACACCTTCCAGCAGGCCATAGCCGCCGGTGAGCGCATCTTCGAATTACTCGATAGAGAGTCAGATATTCAAGACGCTCCCGGTGCGGTTGAGCTGGGGGATATTGCGGGGGACGCGGCCTTCGAGGGGGTGCATTTTCGCTACGGTGAGGCAGACGCCGTGGGGGATGGTGACAGCCAGCCCCTGGGGGATGGTGATAGCCAGAACGTGCTGCATGACATCACCTTCAGCATTGCCCCTGGCGAGGCAGTCGCCCTCGTCGGCCCCAGCGGGGCGGGGAAGACCAGCATCGCCAACCTCCTGTGCCGCTTCTATGACCCCGAACGTGGACGTGTGCTGGTGGACGGCCACAATCTGCGGGACGTGAAAGTTAAATCCCTGCGGCAGCATGTGGCAGTCGTTCTACAAGACACCTTCCTCTTCAACACCACCGTGCGAGAAAATTTGCGCTACGGCAAACCAGAAGCCAGCGAGAGTGCTATGATCTCGGCTGCCAAAGCTGCCTACGCCCACGAATTTATCCAAGAATTGCCCGAAGGCTACGACACCGAGATCGGCGAGCGCGGAGTGAAGTTGAGCGGCGGACAGAAGCAAAGACTAGCCCTGGCACGCGCCATCCTGGCCGACCCGCGGATATTGATCCTCGACGAAGCCACCTCCTCGGTTGATGCCGAAGCGGAATATCTCATCCAGCAGGCCCTGGACGAGGTTATGAAAGGCCGCACGGCCCTGATCATTGCCCACCGCCTGAGCACCATCCGCGACGCCGACAAGATCATCGCCCTGGAGGATGGCCACATCCGCGAGGTGGGGAGTCACCAGGAATTGCTGTCCCAGGATGGGCTGTATAGTCAACTCTACCGGCGGCAGTTGGAGTTAGGGGGAGCGAGTTAGGAGATGCAAGGAACCGCGTTCCTCCAAGGAACGCGGTTCCTTGCGATGGGAGACAGAAATATGAAAAAACGAGCAGTCAGCGTCAGTTTAGGCAGTTCTAGCCGTGATAAGAAAGTGATTGTCAATTTCAAAGACCAAGAAATCAGCGTGGAGCGCATCGGGACAGACGGGGATATTGATGAAGCCAAGCGACTTTACACCGAATTGGACGATCAGGTGGACGCTTTTGGAGTGGGCGGCGTAGATCTTTATCTCCGCTTGGAGGGGCGCGAGTATCCCCTGCGGGCCGCTCTCAAATTGATAGGGGGCGTGAAGCAAACTCCCGTCGTGGATGGGCGGGGACTGAAGCACACCCTGGAGCGGCGCGTTTTTGAGTTGGCGGAACCCGCCATCCGGGCCGTCCTGGGAGAGATGCCGCGCTTCAGGCAGGCTTTTATCCCCGTGGCGGTGGATCGCATTGGCCTGGCGGTGGCGGTGGTCGAGGTGACAGATGAGGTCATCTTTGGAGATTTGATGGTCGCCCCGGAGATTCCCATTCCCGCGCGGGGCGTTCGGAACTACAAGCGGGTGGGCCGCCTGATGCTCCCCTTTGTCAGCCATTTTCCGCAGAGTATGCTCTTTTCTGGC
>DAOUWT010000382.1 GCA_030666985.1 Chloroflexota bacterium | reverse complement strand
TCATCTAAGGATAGTGAAAATCTCCAGACCGAACGCCACCGCTCGGTTACAAACCTTCGCTATCCCGCGCGAGGTGCATTGCATCTTCTTTTGGATGCGTTGCACATTGAGCCTATCAATCACAGGTGCAACGCACTTCTAAAACATGAAGTGCAATGCACCAACGGCAAGGAACAACATGAAAAAAACGCTCTTGGTTCTAAAACACGAGTTGAAAATAACGCTGCTTAGACCCTCCTTTTTGATCATGGCAATCGGGATTCCCGTGGCGACTTTCTTGATATTCAGCGGGGTGTCTGCCTACAACCGTCGTTCTCCGGGGGGGGCAGGGGGGGGTGGGGGAGATTCTCTCACCGTGGAGGGTTACGTGGACGCTGGGGGGGTGGTCACACATCTCCCGGCGGGGATGGAGCAACTCCTCAGCGCCTACGCCACCGAAGACGCTGCCCGCCAGGCCCTCTCCCAAGAGGAAATTTCGGCCTATTACATCATCCCCGCTGACTACACAGAGACAGGCGAGATAGTCTACATTCGCTCAGATTTCAGCCCCCTGGCCTGGGAAGATCAATCCAAGATCATGGAGTGGGTTCTAACCGTCAACTTGCTCGGAGACGAAAATTTAGCCATGCTAACCCGCCAGCCCATGACCTTAGAGCAGAGGTCATTAACCACCGAAATACAGCGGGACGAGGAGAATCCGCTTACCTTTTTTGTTCCCTATATGGTGACAATAATTTTCTACATAGTGATCTTGATGTCGGCCAGCTTATTACTGCGCAGCGTTACTACCGAAAAAGAAAACCGCATGATAGAAACCTTGTTAACTTCGGTCACTCCCTTGGAGCTGCTGCAGGGCAAGATCATTGGCTTAGGGATAGCCGGGCTGGTTCAAACGATTGTGTGGGTTGGAACCGGGCGTTTATTGGTGATGTTCAGCGGACAAACCATGAACATCCCGGACGGGTTTGATCTGCCGCCTTCCTTCTTGGCCTGGGGCGTGGTCTTCTTCATCTTAGGATATGCCGTGAACGCCAGTCTCATGGCAGGGATGGGGGCCTTGATGCCCAACATGAAAGAAGCCTCTCAGGCTACATTTATAGTCATCGCGCCCATGATAGTTCCCATGTTCCTCGTTAATACTCTCATTGTAGATGCGCACAGCGCCGTAAGCGTGGGCCTAAGTTTGTTCCCATTCACCTCCCCCATAGCGATGATGACGCGCCTCACAGTGGGAGGTGTGCCGTTTTGGCAGCCTCTTTTGGCATGTGGATTGTTGGGAGTTACTGTGGTAGTAATTATTCGCATGGTGGCGCGTATGTTCCACGCCCAAACACTCCTCTCTGGGCAGCCTTTCAGCGCGGGGCGCTACTTCAGGGCCCTGCTGGGGCGGGGATAACCCATGCCTGAGCGCCGCCACCGCACCATCCGCACCGAGGGGGTGATTCTCCGCCGCAAAAACTTCGGCGAAACGGATCGCTTGCTGACCATCTTCACCCGCAAGCTGGGACGGGTCAACGCTATTGCCAAAGCCGTCCGCAAACCGACCTCGCGCAAGACGGGGCACGTAGAACCCTTTATGCGCTCCATGCTCCTGATTGCCAAGGGGAAGAATTTACACATCCTCACCCAGGCCGAGACCATAGACGCTTACATCCCCTTGCGGGAAAACCTGACGGGGATTGGCTACGGCGCTTACGTGGTGGAGTTATTGGATGCTTTCACTTACGAAGAGGGTTCAAATTTAACGCTCTATAAATTGCTGATCTCCACCCTGGAGCATCTCAGCCGGGGGGATGCCCCCGAAATTGTCTTGCGCTATTACGAGTTGCGTTTGCTAGACATTGTTGGATTCCGCCCAGAATTTTTCAGCTGTGTAGAGTGTGGGAAAGAGATTCGGGAAGAGAATCAATACTTCTCGGGGAAGCTAGGGGGCGTCGTTTGCCCCACCTGCGGCGAGAACAAGAGGGGCAACCACCTGCGGCGCATCTCCCCCCGCGCCCTGAAGTACCTGCGCCACTTTCAGCGTAATCCCTACCCCGCTGTGAAAG
This sequence comes from Chloroflexota bacterium, assembly GCA_030666985.1. Lineage (GTDB taxonomy): Bacteria > Chloroflexota > Anaerolineae > Anaerolineales > UBA11858 > B10-G9. The sequence goes on along the minus strand of DAOUWT010000382.1, from coordinate 399 downwards.
ACGTGCGCGTTCCCCCGGCGTTGATCCCCGAGATTGAAGGCACGATGCGGGCCTACCTGGTGTATATCCTGGAGCGGAATCTGAATTCCCCCGATTTTATTGAGCTGGTGGGGCGGTTGAAGGGCGAGTTGCGAGGTAAGAGGTAGGAAGCAGAGGGGGCAAAAGAGCCAGAGGGGACAGAGGAAGCAAAGGAGGCAAAGGGGGCAAAGGAGGCAAAAGAGGCAAAGGAGGCAAGCTTTGCTGTTATCAAATCCCCCCTTGATACAAATGCTACTACAATGCCCTCAAAGTCAATTTCAACTGTAATTATTCACCCTCCTCCCGCAAACATCTTCTGGCATGTCATTCTGAGGGCGGTTTTCGCTTTACGGTGTACAGCCCACGGGCTAGTGCGTGCCG
>DAOUWT010000333.1 GCA_030666985.1 Chloroflexota bacterium | reverse complement strand
GATGTACTAATAAGGATAGGCCGAGTTTACGGCGGGGGGCTGTACAAGCTCGAGCCAAAGGAACTTGCCGCTGCACCAGCCGACAATATAGCCGAGGTTCTTTCAAGTGCTAATAGCAAACATACCAAACAATTATCCTTATTTGAGTGAATGTGGCTCAAAAGTTTGGGATGGATGAGTTGCCGCCGCTGCCATAGCGGGGAAATCAGGGGAGCAGGGAAACAGGGAATCAGGAAAGCAGGGAATCAGGAAATCAGGAAACCAAGGTATCAGGAAATCAGGGAAACAGGAAACCAGAGAACTACCAAACTACTAAACTACCCAACTACCAAACCAAACGTGGTAAACTATAAAGCATCCCTTTATAACCCACTTTTAGAAACCCGCGGAGGAAAAATGACCCCATTAAGCGAAGAAATTCAAAGTAAATTAGACAGTCTGCAATCCGATTTAGAGAATATACAAGATGAGGTATTGCTAACCAGCGTGCAAGATGAGGTTGAAGAAATTCAGACCACGCTGGCCATGCTCCCCTCTAAGCTGAGGGAACTACGAACACGTGGTTATGTTTTTAGCAGTTTTTTGGAGGAGAGAATCAAGGCATTGGACAGGGAGTGGGGGAAAATAGATAACACGATTGCCCTCGATATTAGACGCCGTGCCCGCGAATTAGAGCAAGAACTAAATGAGGCAGAAGAAGCTCTGAGCAGGGCCCTGAGCGGTCGCTCAATTTATGTAGATAGGGCCGAAAACGCTATTGAATCTCTAGAGCGCAAGGCAAGTTCTGCAAAATCAGCTTTGCAATCTAAATACAGCTTGCTCAAAAAAAATGTAGATGATGCTCGTAACAAAACAGACCAAGCCCAAAAAATGCTAGACAATATAGATGAGAGCAGCTTCGAACTCTACCCCGCCGAAGACCCTGTGGCATCTTGCTCGGCCCAGTTCATGGAGTCTAAAAAAGACGGCCCCAAAGGTATCCTTTATCTCACCGACGAACGCATCATCTTCGAACAAAAAGAGAAAATCGCCACCAAAAAGGTACTCTTCATTACCACCGCAAAAGAAGAAGTCCAGAAACTGCTCTTCGAGGTTCCGGTGGGACAAATTGAAAAAGTCGAAAGCAGTCAAAAAGGCTTCCTGGGGGGCAAGGAAATGCTAGAGATGCGCTTCGACTCTGATGCCAGCCTCAACAGCGCGTTGCTGCGCCTGCGCGGGGCAGATAATGATGAATGGCTGCGCCTAATTGGCCGCGTAAAATCGGGCGAGATCGCCAACGAGCGCACAGAGGCCAAGGACGAAGAGGCCATAGAAGAAGCCCGCTCTGCGCCTACCCAGTGTCCCGGCTGCGGGGCGAGCTTAGACGTAGACATTGTGCGCGGGATGCGAGAAATGGAGTGCGAATTCTGCGGGACGGTGATACGGCTTTAGGCGTGAGGAGTGAAACGTGAAGCGTGAGAAAAAGCATCCTCATTGGTTGACCTTAGTGACTGTTATAGGCCTCCTGCTTGGGGGGGGATGCAACCAGCCCGTGGGGACAGCCTCCCCCACGGGGACAGCTTCCCCCACGGGTAAATCTCCCCCAGAATCCACCCCAGGCACGCAAGCGGGGGATATTCTCTACACGCACATCAACTCCCCCGAAAACGGGAAGATCGCCATCCGCGTTGACCTGCCGGCATCCCCCCGCTACGGGGAGAGCGCACCGGTCGTGGTGGTGGCATCCACCTGGTTTGTAGAAAAATATAACTCCCAAAAGACCCCTTTTCACCTTGAGTATAATCCGGCGGAAGTGGGCGCCATCTCTGTCTCGCACCTCTGGCCGGGGAAAACCGACCCCGATACGGGGATCAGCAGTGAAGGCAGCTATGATTTTGGCGGCCCGAAGAGCCTGTCTGCCCTGCGCGACACGATCCGCTTTGCCCTGGGGGATATCCCAAACGTGGACGGGCGCTACCTGCACGAAATGATCGCGGTGAATCCCCTTTACGACAACGTGGGCATGTTCGCCTCCTCCCACGCGGGGGTTGTGGCCACGAACGTCATGGCCTATTACGGAGACACTTTCACGGGGCTAAAATACTTCGTGGGGAGGGAGAATCCCACCCTGGCCGAGATGTATCCCCTTGAGATCGGGCATTTCGACGAGCGGCACAAGCCAATTTACAACCCCTATTATGCTCACGAAGGTTATACGCCCACCAGTATTGAGGTGGATTACGCCCATCTTGGCTGGATAGAAAATGAGCAGTATCCCGAGGGGCGGCCTGTTTTCCGCGTCCCCGGGGGAGAGGATTACGTCCTGGACAACAAAGGCCCCAACCTCAACGGGAAACGCTGGTTCTCCCATGCCCTGACCCAGGCCCTGCTCGACAACGGAGTCTTCACGCTGGAAACCTGGCCCGCAGACGTAGCCACTCCGGGGCAAACGGGGGATTTCTGGCCTTACCGGGTCACGGTTCACAACTACCAGGCCATCGGCGAAAAGCTCCCCGAACTGCGGGTGCTGCTTCCCTTTGCCGCTTATGACCATGTCCAGACCGCGCCGGACAAGCCCCACATCCGCCAGGCTTACGACGGATTCCACACAACGGCCGGGCTGTGGACACGCTTGAACTGCGACCTGGTTTATGTGCAGGCGGAGATCCATCCCAGCGCATCCCTGGGGGACGGTTTCCCGGACAATGCTGCCAACACCGAGCCGGGGGATTGGTACACCGAGGCCGAGGCGTGGGCGTTTGCCGGGAGGCTGGCGGGGGAGACGACCAACCGCACCATCCCCCTGGCCGGAATAGCCGAGATGGCCGACCGCGTTCAGGCGGGGAATTGGGAGCCGAATTTGGATTCTGTTTTGCTTGAACGTTGAATGTTTAAACGTGGGAACATTCAGGGTTATGCTACAATAATGACTGGTATCAAAATATCTTCCCTTGTACAATGTTTTACGCATCCTATGACCAATCCCAAACAAACCCCCACACTAACTGACCCCACCGGCAGAGAACACCCCCTCACAGACGATGTGACTACCATAG
>DAOUWT010000104.1 GCA_030666985.1 Chloroflexota bacterium | reverse complement strand
TTGGAATTTCGGGGAAAAACGCTCCAAGGACACCTAATCCTGACAAATACAAATCCGTTTAATATCCTGTCCCACGCCCCAGGTTCAGCAACGCCATTCCCAACGCCCGCCCCGCCTCTTCTAGATTATATGCTGAGACGTTTTCCAGGCGGTCTATCGGCAAACGAGAATATTCCTCCCAGCCTTCCCAATACAACCGCACGATGGGGGCGTCTTGCCCGCTTTCTAGTGATGGATTACCACCAGCATAGATTACGCCAATATCTATGGCTTCATTTACTCGGTCAGCTTTTACGCCCATCTGGCGGGCAGATTTACCCAACAGTTTTGCCAATCGCAGACTCCCCGCAACCGATACTTCCAGACGTTCCCCAAATCCTCCGCCAAGACCGCGTAGCTGCACAATGGCCTCCAGGTCAAAGGCCATCGCAAAGCCGGTTTTAGCCTGCAAAAAACGGCTCACATCTGGATCGAAGACGGATTCCCCGCCATCCAATCCTTCACCGCTATAAGCAACAAAAAGGAAGGATCGATAGGGCTGGTAGTCGGTTTCCTGCAAAACTCGGATTGCCTCCAGCATCACGGCCACACCACTTGCGTTATCGATTGCAGCGGGATAAATTTCCCCGTTTGGCCCAATAGGCGGACTATCATATTGTGCCATGACGACAATTAAATCTGTATCTAAGCAATCTACGCAGAGTTCATAACCAGAACTGCCAGGTATATATCCAAGCACGTTTTGGACAGGCCAGCGCTCCTCCAGTGTTCCGTTGACTTCTATGCTCGCTTCTGTTTGCAAGGGTAATTGTTGTACAGCTTCAAGGGGCAAATCCCGATTCATTTCCCGTAGTTTATCCACCGTGTATCCTGTACCTGCCAGCAAACGATCACCCATCTCCTCTGTTATCCAGAGGGAAGGAGTTTCTTTGCCGGATTCTTTACCGGTGAACAGATTAAGTGGTTTGCCTGTGCGCCCTGAAAGAGTATATCTTTGTTCTAATCTGGCCGAATCGTCTACAACCACAAGCAAGCCATCTTTTGGGAAACGGGTCAAGTAGTCAGCTTCGCGGTCTGAAAGGACCAGTAAAATCTCGCCTGTAAAATCAGATCGTTCCAGGGTCGGGTAAGAGGTCCGCCAGCCAGCGACCTGGGCATTAGATGGTTTTCCCATGCCAATAAAACGAATCGGAGACTGGGCCTCGCCATGAGTCATGTTATAACCAGGGTAAGCGGTATAATCAATTCCATGAACAGGTTGAGAGCCGCCATCATTGAAGGCAAATATAGGAGCCGAGACTAACCGCTCAAAAGCGCGGAAGCGCTCTTGGAAGTAAGTGTTCTTTTGCCCGGCCGTTTGAAGGCCCAAGGCTTCGAATTCGGATGCAATGAACTGGGCCGCAGAATCCAGGCCCGCTGAACCTAGAGCACGCCCCTCCCAAGCCGGGTCTGCCAGTATCGAAACATAATTCAAGGCTCGTTCACCATCAAATGTACGGGCTTGTTTCTTATAAAAAGGCATTGCTCCACTGTTAGAGCTGAGCCAACTAAGGCCCACTATAGCAATTAGGCCTGCTATTACTGTATAACGGTTAAAAACGCGATTGATAATGCGGCCTCCTTTTTCTATCAAGCGACGAATACCTTCGCCCAAGAGGTTAAATCCCAAGATAGAAACGAAGAAAGCCAACATAGGATAAATGGCTGTCCATGGGTAGCTGCGAGCCTGATAACGGAGATTGCTGAGCAATGCGCCCCATTCAGGAACATCGGAATAAAGGATTCGACCATTAACTAGGTCAATAATTGCCCCGCCGCCAATGAAAATACTTATGAATCCCAGTTCACCAAGCAGCATAAGCACCGCGCCTATTTCTAAGGCCGTAAGAGAAATAAGCGCAGAAAACAGATTGGGTAAGATGTGGCGGATAATGATTCGGGGCGTTCGTGCCCCTGTGGCAACGGCTCCTTCGATAAAGAGTTTGGGACGAATAGTCATAACCTCGCCTCTCACAAATTGCATGATCTCTCCCCAGCCGACAAAACACAGGGCGATGATGAAAGGGCGCATTCCTTGACGAATCCCTAAAGCCAGGATGAGTATCATCCCCAGAAGGAGAGTGGGAAAGGCCGAAATGATTTCCGCGAGACTCAAGATAAAGCGATCCAGACGGCTTCCGCTTTTCCAGCCTCCAATTGCGCCCAAGATCACGCCTACCAAAACGCGGGCAAGGCCGGCCAAGAATCCTAACATAAGGGTTTGTTGTGCCCCAGACATAACAAGACTCAGCATATCCCGCCCCAGTGCGTCTGTCCCCCATGGATAAAGTTCGCTCGGAGCAAAGGGAGGCACAGATAATACACCGTCTATTTTGGTAAATCCTTGGATGTGATAGGGATTATGCGGTGCCAATTGTGGCCCGAAAAAAACGATCACAATAAGACCAAGTACCAGAAAACCACCTGCAAGCAAAGGGAAATTTCTCAGGATGTCTCCCCATGGGAATCCCAAGCTCATTGCTGATTCGCTTGTTTTTTTACTCTTCTTCGAGATTTCGTGCTCAGTTTGCCACGTGGCATTAGGAGGTTCGTCTTGATCAATGTCGGTTGAATTTGCGCGGCGCTGTTCGAACCAATCGACAATAAAATTATCAGCCAGAAGAATCTGAAAGCCTTCCAGAGTTGCTCTGATGCTCTCTAGCGGCTTTTGTTTTTCGTTCTTGGTGATATGAGAAGTTTTTTCTCGCAACTTGGGGTCGATGATCCTATAACTTAGATCCAATAAGACATTGACGGTTATAAAAATGATTCCCATACAGAGGGCTAAAGCCACTGTCAAGTTACTATCTTGCTTGGCGATTCCTTTAAGCAAAGCAAAACCAATTCCTGTCCAACCAAAATAATATTCGACTACGGGTAGACTACTCAATGAAAATCGCAGCGAAACCCCAATTGTGGTCAAAATCGGGATAGCCGCATTGCGCATGGTGTGGATAGTCATGACCTTGAATCTATGCACTCCCTTGCCGTACGCAGTGCGAATATAATCTTGTTGCAGCACATCTCGCACCGATATAAAGGTAATTCGTGTAATCTGAGCAACTGGGCGGGCTGCAAGTACCAGAGCGGGTAATATCAAATGTTTATCCCACCCAAAACCACCGACCGGTAGTAGAGCCTCTCCCATTTGGCGCGTGTAGGTAGTGGCTGCCCACTGCAATAAAAAGGCTGCGAAAAAACTAGGAATGGAAACACCTATCAGGGTAGTGATGAGGATGCCAAGGGATCTCCACGAACGCTTACGAGCAGCGAACACTCCCAGCAATATCCCCATAAGCGAGGCAAAGAGAAGAGAAATCCCTAATAAGCCCAAGCTGCGAGGCAAGTACTCAACGATCACTTCAGTAACAAGGCGTGGAACCAATGTGTTGCTTCCTGCCGTGGTCAAACCCAACTCGCCTTGGAGAAGATGATCAATATATTGCCAAGTTTTTGGAAATGCGTTTACAATAGCTGGCCCAAATTTTGTTCCGCCAGCCATATCAAGTCCCAGATAGCTGAGAAAAATAATAGATAATAAAACGAGGCCGCCAAATAACAACCGTTGAGAGAGAAAAGCTAAACTGCTAAGGAAGGCTGTGCGTCTTGATTTTTTCTCTAAAGGCGAGGTCTTCCTAAAGAGTGAGTTAGAAGGGTTTCTTTGTGCAATATCTGAGTCTGTCATATAAATTCCTTTTGCGTTATCTGCACCAACAAAGGTTTGTGAACTGGCTTACAAGTATATCAAAATTAATAAATTTCTCATATAGTGATTGGCATGGCGTACACGATCAACAAACTTTGTCTCTGGCTCATCCGGGTTGGAAATAGATTGTGGATTGAAAAAACAAACTCCAAAAAGCCATAAGGGAGTTCCAAGAAAATAATTATCCCACTCGCTTGAGCTGGATTGCCAAATCCAGCGGGGTTGGCTTGGATTTGGCAATCCAAGCCGAGCAAACCGGGATGTTTTAAATTTTGGAACTCCCTAAAGAAATCATGGTAAAATGTTTTAGCATGGTTGCAAGATATCACGCCAGAAAAACTGGCTCTTTGATGTTTTATGGCATTACGGCAAAAGTCGCACGTAAGTTGCCGCCCGAGACCTGGCAGGTTTTCCGCAAAACCACTTGAGACCTAAATCGCCGAAATTTGCGATAAAATCCTTGATCTAGAGCATCCTTGAAAACCTGTCAGGTCTTTAACGTGCGACTTTTGCCACAGTGCGTTTTATGTAATCAAACGGTATCATCTCAAAAACGGGGAACAAGACGCACTACACTAGCCCGTGGGCTCGCTCTGCGTGCCGTAGGCAACACCGTAAAAACTTCGGAAATCTCAGCCACACGCTTCCCGGCTTTTTTGCAAGGACACTCATATCGTACATTATATCCACAACCAAACTTACTCTTGAGAAAAAAATATGGCCATTCTTGATCCTCATCTTATTGGGGATACAAATTATGGACCCGCGCAAGATTTGGATGATATTTCTAGTGGGGGTGACGGCAGTATTTACCTTCAGCTACTTATGGGCTCGCTCCCTTCATAACAACCTGAGCCTGACTCGCGAGATGGCCTTTGGATGGTCACAGGTTGGGGATCGCTTTCAAGAACGATTTTACTTGACCAACGAAGGCTTGGTGCCAGCTCTTTGGGTAGCTGTGTTAGATCATTCTGACCTGGCGGGCTATGAAGGCAGTTCCGTTGTCAGATTAGACGAGAACGGCACCCGCCTCTGGTTTAGGCGTGGAATTTGTAATCAGCGGGGATTGTATACCATTGGCCCCACCAGCTTAGAAACCGGTGACCCTTTTGGGATTTTTTCAGTGAACCTTGAATACCCCTCTACAACAAATATGGTTGTACTTCCTCCCGTAGTTTCTCTTCCCACGGTTGAGGTAGCCCCTGGAGGGAAAATTGGAGAAGGTGTTCGCGTCGTCAGGTCTTTAGATCAAACGGTGACTGCATCAAGTGTCCGCGAACATAAACCTAAGGACAGCCTGCGCTTTATCCACTGGCCTACAACCGCGCGTAAGGGTGAGCTTTATGTGCGAACATTCGACAGCACACCAGCCAGTGATCATTGGATTATCTTAGATCTATATCAAGACGTTCAAGCCGGAGAAGACCAGCAGTCAACCGAGGAGCATGGCATTGTCCTGGCTGCCTCTCTGACGAATCGCTCAATTGAGGAAGGCAAGGAGGTGGGTTTAGCTTCCCATGGAGAAAACTTGATCTGGCTGCCTCCCCGCCTCGAAGAAAGTCAACAATGGAGAATTATGCGAGCCTTGGCTGTAACCAAGTTGGGTAATCTGCCTCTTGAAGATTTCTTAGAGCGCACCCGAAAATCAATAAAACACCGTAGCAGCTTGGTGATCATTACCCCTGACCTGAGTGATGACTGGCTTGACCCCCTGGGCTTGTTAATGCAGCGCGGCGTTGTCCCTACAATGCTTCTGTTAAATGCCCCGGCCTACAGTGGAGAGCAGCACTCCACCCAGATCGAAAAAAAGTTAATGTATTTAGGTGTGAAATACTATTTGATTGAACCAGATTTTTTAGATGAGGCCAAATCACATTCTCTCACCATGAGCCGGGAACGAAGAACGTCCATGCTAGACAATCAACAACTTCCTTGGAGGGTAGATGCATGATCAAACAAATCCGGGGTAGTTTAAAGAAAAAGCTTATCTTACGGACAGCCCTTCGGCTTGGCCTGACTTACGTTATCTTTATTTCTTTTGTAACGGGGATCGGCCTTGTTGTTCGTGGTGTAACAGAGAGCATGCTGCTCCCCCTGGCTGCGATGGGTATTCTTGTGGGGTGGTTTTTGGCAAGAGAAAATCTATCTGCATGGTGGGAATTCCTGGGAGGGGGGACTGTCGGCTTCATCTTGGTTGTGGGACGGGTGGGGAGGTTGAGGCAACCGTTGTGGCAGATGATTCGTGAGGGAGGGGATACCCTCTGGGCTTGGGCGCGTTGGTTCGAGACACATGAATTACCCAGCACGGGAGATTTAAGATTCGCTTGGTGGGAATTCGCCACAAAAACTGGCGATATTTTATTTGCTCTCTGGCATTGGGTGAAGGCTTTTGGGAGTGGTTTACCCAATTATAGCTATTTAGCAAACCGAGTCGTCTGGGGCATGGTAGTGTGGATTCTGGCGCTTTGGTTCTGCTGGGCTATGCGCCGTTATTACCGTCCGGTGTGGGGATTGCTGCCTACAGGAGCTTTGTTGAGCGTTTTATTTACCTACGCTGCCGGGACAGGGTCTTTATGGATGCTGTTGGCTTTGGGCGCGGGATTGGCCTTGGTTGGCCTGACCGCTTACGAAGAGCAAGAACATCGCTGGAAGAAAATAAGCGTTTCTTTTTCGGGCCAACTGTGGGGAAATATGGCCAAGATGGTCTTAGGTATTACCTTAGCAATGATGAGCCTATCCGCTCTAACCCCCTCGGTGTCGGTTGAGACATTCACAAAACCTATTCAGAAATGGTTGTGGGGAGATGAAGATGAAGAAGGGGGAATACAGGACATGTTAGGTGTAGAGTACAACCTTGATGAACAAGAGCCAGAACTGAGAAGGCCGCCTGGGCTGCCGCGTGGACACCTGATAAGCTCTCCTCCGGAATTGTCTGAACAAGTGGTGATGGTGGTGCGCTTTCCGCCCGGCACTCCCCCTAAAGAGGAAATCACGCCTCTGGCCTTTTATTGGCGGTCAATGGCATACGATGAATACACTGGGTCAGGATGGGCCTCCCACGCTGCTGTAGTGGAGAGATTTGAGCCGGGCGAAAACATGCATACCTATCCTTTAGAATTTTATGAGACGATGCGCCAGGAAATCCGGCTTGGCAACAAGCTCCAAGGTGTCTTATATGCACCTGGAACACCCTACTCTATTGATCGCGATTCCGCAGTCTATTGGCGTAGGACATGGGAAGACCAGGTCCCCTACAAGTCTTTGCTCAAGGATGATATTTTTGCTATTACTTTGGACAAAACCGTCTATCAGGTGACTTCTGCTCTTCCTACCGTAGAAGAGGATACCTTGCGGGAAGTGTCTGTCCTGCCTATTGTAGAGGAGGAGACCTTGCAGGATGAGCCTCTTTCCCCCAGCATGGAGGAGGCCATTCAAGAAACGTCACTTAGCTATGCCCCCTGGCTCGAGGATCGTTATCTGGATTTGCCGGAAGACCTCCCCAAGAGGGTGTATGATTTAGCCGTCGAAGTGACCGCAGGCCAACCCACGGCTTACGATCAAGCCAAGGCCATTGAGACGTATTTACGAGCTTTCCCGTATACTCTGGAACTCCCCGCACCCCCTTTGGATCAAGATGTAGTTGATTATTTCCTCTTCGAGCTTCAAAAAGGATACTGTGATTATTACGCTACTTCTATGGCCGTTTTGGCGCGCGCGACAGGTTTGCCAGCCCGCGTAGTGATCGGGTATGCTGGAGGAACCTACGATGCGGAAGAAGACCGTTATTTGATCACCGAGGCGGATGCCCACACTTGGCCGGAAATTTATTTCCCGGAAGTGGGATGGATTCCCTTCGAGCCTACGACGGGCAAAGTAGATTTGGCGATAGAAGAGGGGGATTTGACCGTTCCCTCAGCCTTGGATAAACCTTCCCAAACTTTTGGAACACAAGCGGGCGTGGATTGGTCGCGGTTTGTAGCGTGGGGGATAGCCCCAGCGTTATCTCTTCTGCTAGGCCTTGGCATGTGGGCTGGCTTTGGCATGGATAGGTGGCTCTTGGCCCGGGGGACGCCCACCCAAACCATGGGGAGGGCTTATGCACGACTGCACCGTTGGAGCGCTCGGGTTGGCACCCACGTTCCCGCAGCGGCCACCCCCTACGAGTTCCAGGCTCTCGTTGAGGGTCAGCTTTCCCGTTTGGGCTTGGATTCCGTCTCAGGACAGGGGCCAACCCCCGGGCCAGGTTTTATCCCCCAAATAATAATGTATTATGTAAAAGACCGTTATAGGCCAATTTTGCTCACGAAAGATGATGAGAAAGAAGTGGTGGGGTTGTGGCGGCGGTTGCGGGGGAGGCTGTGGCTGGCGAGGTTGGTTTTCATCCGCCGCAAGGTTGCGCGGCGCGTGACAGAGACGAGGTTTCACCTTTGGTTTAGAGAAATTTGGAGTAGATTATGAAAAATGTTCAGG
>DAOUWT010000240.1 GCA_030666985.1 Chloroflexota bacterium | reverse complement strand
AGCGTGAAAACGTGAAAACGTGAAGCGTGAAAACGTGATTCACTCCTCACGCAACACGCATCTCGCTCCCCTGCTCCCCTTCCCCCCTGCTCCCCTGCTCCCCTTCCCCCATGCCCCTCTCCCCCCGCGAAATCCAAAAACGCCTCACCCCCATCCTCCCCACTGTTCAGGCACCTGGCCGCTACACCGGCGGCGAACTCAATCAGGTCGTCAAAAACTGGGATAAAGTCCAAACCAAGGTCGCCCTGCTCTTCCCCGAAATATACGACCTGGCCATGTCCAATTTGGGGATATTCATCCTTTACGACCTCCTCAACAAGCACCCCAACACGCTGGCAGAACGAGTTTTCCTCCCCTCGGAAGATATGGAGAAAGCCATGCGCCAGGCGGAGATTCCCCTCTACTCCCTGGAGACGAAGCACGCCCTGGCAGATTTCGACATCGTCGGCGTTTCGCTCCCCTATGAGTCTCTCTACACCAACCTGCTCAACGCCCTGGATTTGGGCGGGATTCCGCTTTTCAGCGTGGATCGCGCTTCAACGCATCCGCTGGTGATCGCCGGGGGACAGGCGGTCTACAACCCTGAACCGGTGGCCTGCTTCGTGGACGCTTTCGCCATTGGGGAGGGGGAAGACCTTATCCTGGGGGTTGCGGATTGCGTTGCCGCAGCGAAATCCCACACCCCAGCGTTAACGCGCCCAGGACTGCTCCAAGCCCTGGCGGAGATTCCGGGCCTGTACGTACCATCCCTGTATAAAGCGCACTACCACGCCGGCGGCACCTTCTCCCACCTGGAGGGCCTAAGCGAGGATGCCCCTCCAAGCATAGTTAAACGCATCACCGCGGAATTACCTCCCCCCCCGACGCGCTTTATCGTCCCCTACGTGGATGTTGTCCACAACCGCGCCCCGGTGGAAATCATGCGGGGCTGCACGCGGGGCTGCCGCTTCTGCCACGCGGGGATGGTCAACCGCCCCGTAAGGGAACGTCCCCTGGAGGAAATCCTCACCGCCATTGAGAATATTATCCCCCACACCGGCTACAGCGAGATTGGCCTCCTCTCCCTCTCATCTTCTGACTATGCGCAAGTTGTTGAGCTGGTAGAAGCCGTCAACGAGCGTTTCGAGGGAGAAAATATCGCCGTTTCTCTGCCATCTTTGCGCATCGAGAGCGTCTCGGTAGACCTGATGGACGCCCTGGCCGGGCAGCGACGGAGCGGGTTCACCCTTGCCCCCGAAGCGGCTACGGAGCGCATGCGCCAAATTATCAATAAGCCCATCTCTGACGCCCAACTCCTGGAGACAGCGCGCGAGATTTATTCCCGTGGGTGGCACACTATCAAGCTGTATTTTATGATCGGCCTCCCCTCTGAAACTTTGGATGATGTGCATGCCATCGCTCGGCTCTCCAAAGAGGTGCGAGAGGTGGGGGCGAAAATCATCGGCGGACGCGCTCAGGTTCACGCTGGGGTGGGCACTTTCATCCCCAAGCCCCACACGCCTTTTCAGTGGACGGCCTGCGACACACGAGAGCAAATTCAAGCCAAAATCGACCTCCTAAAACGAGAATTGCGGGGACGGGGCCTAAAGCTGAATTGGAACGACCCGCGTGAAACCATCTTCGAGGCCTGGCTCTCCCGGGGCGACCGGCGCATGGGGGAGGTCATCTACCAGGCCTGGAAACGGGGCGCGAAGTTCGACGCCTGGCGGGAGCATTTTGACTTCCAGGCCTGGATGGACGCTTTCCAAGAGGTGGGCCTAGACCCGGATTTTTACACCCATCGCCAACGCGCCACGGACGAAGCATTCCCCTGGGATCACATTAACGCCGGGGTGAGTAAAAAATTCCTCCTCCAAGATTACGAGTGGAGCCAAGAAGGACGCACACGCCCCGATTGCCGCGAGAAGTGTTACGCTTGCGGTATCTTGAGAACATTCAAAGAACTACGCCAAGAGATGCCGGATGAGGCTTGGCGGTGTCCGGGGGGAGTAACTAGTAACTAGTGACTAGGGGACTAGTGATTAGGGATCAGGATACCAGTGTTCAGTGTTCAGTCACCAGTAGACAGCCGCCCTAGTACCTAATACCTAATACCTAATTCCTAGTACCGAGTACCTGATTCCTAGTTCCCTGATTCCTAGTCCCTGGTTGCAACCATGAAAAAACAACGCCTACGAATTATATTCTCTAAAACAAAGGCCATGCGCTATACGGGGCATCTCGATTTGCGCCGGGCCTGGGAGCGAACTATGCGCCGGGCCGGGTTGCCGCTGGCTTATAGCCAAGGGTTTAACCCCCGTCCCGTTCTGAGCTTGGCCTCTCCGCTCCCGCTGGGTTTCACCAGCACCCATGAGATCGGTGACTTTTGGATGTCCGAGGTTTGCGATCTGGTGGAGGCGACCCTGGCCCTGAAGCAGGCCGCCCCCCCAGGGATAGGCGTCCACCACCTCGAGGAAATCGCCGACATCCACGGGGAAAAGCTGCCCAACCTGATCCAATCTTCCCAGTACATCGTGGCCCTCCCCCCAGAAGGGCGCAAGACGGGATCTGCCGATCCCTGCGGAGCAAATTGTGCCGAATCGGCAAACCTGGAGAGGCAAGTAGCACAATTACTGGAACAAGAACATCTTCAACGCAAAAGGAAAAAGAAGGAATATGACCTGCGTCCGCTCATTGAAAAACTTGAGGTCATCGCGCCCAACGCTGAAGGTGATTCCCGCCTCCACATGCAACTATCCACTCGCTCAGGCGCAACAGGCCGCCCAGACGAGGTATTGCTTGCCCTGGGCCTTGACCCGCTTCAGGCGGATATATGTAGGACGAGAATCTTATTGAAAAGTGAAACGTGATGAGTAAAGAGTGAAACGTAAGGCGTGAAACGTGAATGTCATTGCGAGGCGACGCTCTTCCGCCGTGGCAATCTCCCTGAACACAATGTCCCTGTGTTAACCATGAGACTGCCACGTCACAAAAAACGTTCCTCGCAGTGACATTGTCAAACAAGGTTTTTTTATGGGCTTTCTAGCATCCCTACTAGCCGGCATCTTTCCCATGCTGTTCTTTGCGTGGATTCTGTACTGGCTTGATCGTTACGAAAAAGAACCTCTCCCCCTCCTGGGAGGCGTTTTTAGCTGGGGCGTCGTGGTCGCCGCTGGGGGAGCGTTCTTCGTCAATACCGTGCTAGGGGTTGGCATCTACGCCCTCACCAGCTCCGAGGCCGCCGCGAATCTCACGGTTGGCTCATTTGTGGCTCCGGTGGTGGAAGAAAGCCTCAAGGGCTTGGCCGTTCTCCTCGTGTTTTGGATATTCCACAACGAATTCGATTCCATATTAGATGGCATCATCTACGGGGGGATTGTCGCGCTGGGTTTTGCTGCCACTGAAAATGCTTATTACATTTACACTTATGGATTCCTGGAAAATGGCTGGGGAGGACTTCTTCAGTTGATCTTTATACGGGTGATTCTGGTGGGATGGCAGCATCCTTTTTACACCGCTTTTATTGGGATGGGTGTGGCCCTGGCCCGCCTGAACCGAAACGTGCTCCTCAAGGTGGGCGCGCCTATTGTGGGTTGGTGGGCGGCGGTCTTTGCACATTCTCTCCACAACACGGTGGCTACGCTGATCCCTGGCCTGGTGGGCCTTGTTTTGGGCACCATCCTGGATTGGAGCGGATGGCTGGGGCTGTTGGTCGTGATCGCCTGGGCCGCTCACCGCGAGAAGACTTGGATCAAGGCTCACTTGGCTGCTGAGGTCGAAGCAGGAACCATCACTCCCGCTCAATATCATATTGCCAGTTCCGCATGGAGACAGATGGCAGCCCGCCTTCAGTCGTTATTCAATGCCAGCTACCGTCCCACAAAACGGTTCTACCAGGCATGCGGGGAACTAGCCCTCAAGAAGCATCAATACGAAAAGTTTGGGGAAGAAAGGGGGAATTCTAAGATTATCAGCAAGTTGCAGAATGAGCTGGGCAAGTTGTCGCCGAAGGCTGGTTGAGAACAAAATGAAGCGTTGCTCTGCACGCCCATGGCGAAACGTGAAACGTGACCGAGTAATTCACGCATCACGTTTCACGTCTCACAGACAAACCCGCGAAATCTCAAAGAGCCTCCATGATATAATGGAAACAATTACAAGGGGTAGTAACACTGAATTGTCTCGCCGTAATGTAAAGGAGAAAATCGTGACAACAACAATTGAGCAAGTTGACTCAGTAGCCATTGATGAGATGCTCCATTATATTGTTAAGGCGGTAAATCCGCTGAGAGTTTTATTATTTGGTTCAGCAGCCCGGGGGCAGATGGGGCCAGATAGCGATATTGATGTCTTGGTCGTTGTCCCTGACGGCACTCACTGCCTTAATACCACCCAAGATTTATACAAAGAACTCTTTGATTTGAGTTTTCCGGTAGATATTCTAGTAGCCACATCAACAATGCTCGAACAGCACAAAGACAATATCGGTTTAATCTATCACCGCATCTTGACAGAAGGCAAAGAAATTTATGCTTCCTAAAAAACCAAAACCAGGAAGTGCGCAGGATTGGTTACAACGAGCTAAGAGTGATTTAGCCTTGTCTGGCGTGGCACGCCCACCCGAAGTCATGTATAACGAGTT
>DAOUWT010000117.1 GCA_030666985.1 Chloroflexota bacterium | reverse complement strand
TCGGCGCGGTTTTTGCCGAATAACGAGGAGAAATCTTGGGATTAGTCTACCATTTACTCACGACGGAAAGATTTCTCCCTGCGGTCGAAATGACATAATCCCTTATCTTAATGACATTGAGTAGCGCGTCTCCCAACATGCCAACTATGGTAAAATTTGCTAATCATCAAATAAGGAGGGCTCTTTGGGATTTCGCGGGGTTTGCTTCTAAAGCGTGAAACGTGACCGAGTAATTCACGCATCACGTTTCACGTTTTACGCTTCACTCTGTTGGCAACCCCGTAACTTCCTAGAGACTCATAAGGAGACAAACATGCAAACCGATAATCATCAAAACAAGCATCTTTCGAAAGGCTATATCCAGCTTTATATGGGCGACGGGAAAGGGAAAACCACCGCCGCGTTGGGCTTGGCGTTACGCGCTTCGGGCCATGGGTTTCGCACTTACATTGGCCAATTCATGAAGAAGCATCCTTATGGTGAGTTGGGGGCATTGGACAATAACCCGCACATCACGATTGAGCAATATGGAACAGGGCATTACGTCCGCCGAGGCGATATTATTCCTAAGGAGGATATTGCGAAGGCTCAAGAGGGCTTGGAGCGCGTCAGAGCAGCCATGCTTTCGGGGGAGTACGATATTGTGGTGCTCGATGAAGTGACTATATCGGTCTGGTTTGGGTTGTTGGAGGTGGGGGAAGTGCTGGCCTTTTTGGATGAGAAGCCGGAGTGTGTCGAGGTCATCCTAACTGGGCGGCGCACACCCCGAGAATTGATCGCTCGCGCCGACCTGGTGACGGAGATGCGGGCGGTGAAGCATTATTATACCGAGCAAGGCCTGGAAGCGCGGGTAGGGATAGAACGCTAGGGGGATAGAACTAGGCCTTTTCTTTTTTTCATGGCTGTATTTTGAGGGGGTATCCCGCCGCATTCCAGGCAATTAAGCCTCCTTTGGAAATTGTGATCTGCTTAAAGCCAGCGTCTAACAATATGTCGCGTCCAACTGAACTACGGTTGCCTGAGTGACAGACAATAATGATTTCCTGATCGGCGGGGACTTCGTTTATGCGGTCGGGCAATTCGTCGAGCGGGATTAGCGTAGTATTCAAAATGTGGGCCTGATCCCATTCTTCTTGAGTGCGCACGTCAAGCAAAAAGACGCCTTCTTGGTATTTTTGATGAGCTTCCACCACAGAGATTTCGAGGGGAAGTGCCTTTTTACAGCCACTCATTCCAAAAATGACACCAGCGACAACGAGCAAGGATACCGCGGCGACGCCAATCCGCATCCAGGTTTGACGGTTTTGAACGCTAGATTTTTTTCCCTTCTTTGACATTATCATATCTCCATGTATTTAGGGGATGGTTCACAATTACATATACACTTTGGGTAGCGAGCCAACCGTGCTGGCGGCATAATCAGGCAAAACACTGAGCGCTAAACCTGCCCAACCCGGTTGGGCGACTACCCGTGAGAAAAAGTGTCAACTAATTTCTAGCCTAAAATGAACCATTCCATATTTAGGGCTAAAATTTAACAGTACCCGACGCTTAGGCTTGAATTCACGGTTGGCAAATTTCTAGGTAAACGTCTAAATCACGATTTTTGAGAATTGCGCTAAAGTTCAGGTCTTTGGCCTGGGGACAGAATTCTTCCAGGGTTATTCCTGTATCGGTATATTCTGCAGCGAAAACGGCCTTCCCTGCTTCTATAAATGGCGTCAGTTGGTCACACCAATCTTCGGCGAAGCAATCCTCGGTCAGGGCCCAATCGTAGTAGGGGAGCAAATCCGCGGCCTGGTCAGGATCGTTCTTGAGGCCAATAGATAATCCCCGCGCGTGGGCTTCTTTGGCTAGCCAGAGATTATATTGCAATTGATCTTCGTAGGTCAAGGGGAAGCCGGTACGGTTGGTGTAGCCGTCCATGTTGTCTGGTTCAATGCCATCGAAGCCTTTGGCCTGACACTCGTCGAGCCGGGCACGCATGATGGGGGCTAGCAGGTCTATTTGGCGGATGTCGAGCCACTTTTCTCCGGGCCAACCGGAGTATTTTTTGCCAATTACAGAGGCGGGGAATTGGTCAGCGTCTGGCCGCCACTCTTCCCATGCCCCAACGTTGAGGTAACAAACAACGCGCCGCCCGGCGTGGTGCAGTTCTTCTACAATGCTGGCATCATTGTCGAAAAGGTCAATGTCGTACATATCCACGTCAAAGGAGAGGTCTAGGGGATTGGCGAGCTGCCATTGCCAAGTTGTGTTGGGTTCTGGCTGCCAGATTGAATCTTGAGGCGTTAGGCTAGCCCTTGGCGATGGCTGCGGGGTCAATGTTTGAGGAGGGGAATCCGGCCCAAGGCAAGCGGAAAGGCCTAAAATCAGGAGAAAAAACGCTAGTTTCATGGTGATTCCGTTGAGGCGCGGGCAGATGGCTGAATGGGTCATCCACGCTTACCTTTCCCCCACTGCCATGCCCATCCCCCAGCGCCGAGCAGCAGGATCAGAAAACTTCCCCCCACGAAAATCCACTTCACCAGGGTAAAAACGGGGGCTAAATAATCCACCATGGGGGTATGAGCGGGGTAACGCCACATCACCAGCGAGGCGGAGATGTTCTCTAAATAGTCGAAAATCATGCCCAAAACTGGGACTAGATTGACGCGCATCCAGGGGCTGCTTGGGTCAAAGATTTTGGCAGCCAGCCAAGAGATTGCTGTAACCAGGAATAGGGTGTAGACCAAGGGGAAAATCAAGTCAAAGGTAAACTGGGCCCGCACGTAGGCTTTGCGTCCCTGTTCACCATACGATTCAGCCATCTGGTAAAGATCATCAACTGAGTATATGAAAGAAGTATCTGGCGAAACGGACATTCCAGTTTGGGCCTCAGCTTTGACTACTTGGCGGGGTAAAACAATGGCCGTGAACGCGAGAAAGATCACCAGGGCAATCAGCGTAATCCATCCATTTGTGATCCGGTGCAGCCAATTAGAAATTTGTTTCCACATTTGTGTCTCCTAATTCAACCAAACCGGGAGTGCCGCACTCATCTCCACACCAGCTTACGGAAACAAGAAACAGCACTCCCGGACGAAGCTTTTCGCATCACATTCTCACGTTTCACGCATCACGTTTTCACGTTTCACGTTTTACGTTTCACTTCTCCCCAGGTTTCTTCCCAGAGGAGCGCATATTGACCATCTTCTTCAAGATCTGGAACCAGAAGGGGGCACCTTGAGCCGCAGCGGCTCCACTCAGCACGAATCCCATAATTTTTTCCAGGAAGAAGAGAAAGTTAAAAGGCATCCCTGTTGGGTAAGTTTCTGCTGGCACAAGACAATTAACTTCCCATACCTCCGCATCATCTCTTACTGCTTGGCAAGCCTCTTCATCTAGTTTTGTCCAACCGACCGGGAGAGTCAGTTCTTCGAGTTTGCTGTCAATTGCTGCTACGGCATCCTGCACAGATTCTTCAGCCTCCGGCAAACTCTCCAGCGATTGAGCCTCGGCCACTATTGCTGACCGGGTTGTGGGTTCTAGCCATAGCGTGCGGATGACTGCCACCGAGTCGATGTTCAAGAAAATAGCTAACACGAGTCCGAATCCAAAGGCAAATAGTTGCGCTCTACGCTTGTAATAACCACTCAGCCGATCCATAGAATCATTGAACCAGGTTTCTAAGCTGGTCCGGAATTCTTTGATCTTGATTTCTCCTTTTTCAAGATAGCCCTGGGCGTCCAAGAGTAAGCCGTCAATGGTTTGCATCAGTTGAGGACTGTTCACAGCAAAACGAGCCACGCCTTCAGTGAGCATATCATAATCTGACTTGTTCAAAAGGTCATCAGTAAATTTCTCGATCATTTCTTCACTCAAGAGATAATCGAGGATGAATTCGAACTCAGGATACTCTGCGATGAGTTTTGCTCCGATTTTCTCTGCTTCAGCGTCTATTATGTAAACCAGTTTGTCTTTGTTTTCTTCTGAGATGTTCGACTTGGCAACCCGGGCTAATTCATTAAGCACACGCGCAATTATGATTTGTCTCGCTTCTTCAGATTCGAGCCTCTTGAGTTCCTCCTCCCAAGTTTTTAGCACGGATTCTTCTGTGCCGGCCGTCATAAGGACATCAAAGATAGCCAAACCAAAAGTGCTGTTAGGGATGTAAGAGGGACGGCCTCCCGCTTTACTCGACAAAGACTGTATCAAGGGATGGGAGTATAACTCGTTCGCCAGAGAGTGCGCGTCTTCCTCTTTGTCAGATTTCTCCAAAAGGCCGTAGATGGCTTTTTCAAGATCTGTAGAACGCCATTTACGAAACCCCGCGAACCATTCCAACAACGTGCTTACGCCCACCGAGAGCATAAGCCACACAAACACAACGCCAATAGCAATTTCTAAATATACAGTGATAGGCATTTCACACCTCCTAGTGTGGGTTAGGTCGTTCTGGAAAACAGATTAACGAGTTGCCATCTCATTATAATCTATTGTAGCAAAAAAATGGGGGATTGGGGATTGGTAGATTGGTAGGATTGGTAGATTGGTATATTGGTATATTAGTCGGGGGCATAACCAATATACCAGTTTCCCGGTTTCCCAATTTCCCAATATACCAGTTTCCCGGTTTCCCAATATACCAACACACCAACACACTACCCCAACATAGCAAGTTGCTCTTTTATGGTTCGCGCCGTGTCGTGGTAGTTTGCTAGCTTGTCGCGTTCTTTCTGGACAACAGCATCAGGTGCTTTCTCGGCGAAGGGACTATCAAGCAGCCCTTCCAGGCGGCGGATTTGCCCCTCCGCTTCGGCTAGCTCTTTCGTGAGGCGGGAACGCTCCTCGGCGGGATCAACCAGCCCCGCCAGGGGGAGGTAAATCTCCACCGGCCCCGCCACCAGGGGGATGTGCCCGGCGGGCTTGTCGGCTAAGGCTTCGTGGATGGTGATTGCCTCCGCGTCGAGATGCGCCAAGGCGGACAAGGTCGCGGCCTGGTCCCGGAGCAGCTCCCCCTGCCCGGACGAGACGAACGTGGCCGGGATGCGGCGCCCGGGCCGGACGCTTTTCTCCGCCCGCAGGTTGCGGATGGTGCGCACAATTTCCTGCACGAGGGAGAAATCCCTCACCTTGGCGTCTTCCCACCCCTCCTGGGGGCGCGGTTCCGGCCAGGGGGCAACCATCAGGGCCGCGGGCCAGGCCTCCACCATCCCCACGTAGGGCGAATCTTCCAGGGCGGCCCTGAGATGCTGCCACAACTCCTCGGTGACAAAGGGGGTAAAGGGGTGCAGCAGGCGCAGGCACGTGTCCAGCACGCGGATCAGGGTCTCGATGGTGTGATAGGCCCTATCCCCGCCCTGGGAGATTTGCTGCTTGGAGATCTCCAAGTACCAATCGGCGAATTCGCTCCAGAAAAATTCGTAAATCTGGCGTCCGGCCTCGCCATATTGATGATTGCCGAAAAGACGCTCCACGTCCCGGATCAGGTTTTGGAGACGCGCCCAAATCCAGGAGTCGGCTAGAGAGTAGTGACTAGGGACTAGGGATTGGTGACTAGGGACTGGGGACTGGGGACTAGTGACTAGGGACTGGGGACTGGTGACTAGTGACTGGGGACTAGTACCTAATCCCTGTTTCCTAATCCCTGATTCCTGATCACTAGTACCTATTGTCGAAATCACGTACCTGCCAGCATTCCAGACCTTGTTGGCAAAGTTGCGGTTGGCCTCCACCTTCTCGAGGCTGAGATTCGTATCGCTGCCCGGAGTTGATCCCACCAAGAGGGTGAAGCGCAGGGCATCGGTGCCTAGCTCATCCATGACCTCTAGGGGGTCAATGGCATTGTCGAAAGACTTGGACATTTTTTTGCCGTGCTCGTCGCGGATGATGCCATGCAGGTAAACCTCGCTGAAAGGCGCCTCGCCCGTGAACTCCAGGCCCATCATGATCATGCGTGCCACCCAAAAGAAGAGGATGTCGTAGCCCGTTTCCATCATGACGGTGGGGTAGAAGTAATTCAGATCGGGGGTTTCCTTTGGCCAGCCCAGGGTAGAGAAGGGCCACAAGCCGGAGGAGAACCAGGTATCGAGCACATCGGGGTCTTGGCGAAGATTTTCGCTCTGGCAGTAGATACATTTGGCAGGGTCTTCGCGGGAGGCGAACTCTTTGCCGCAATCATCGCAATACCACACCGGGATGCGGTGTCCCCACCATAATTGGCGGCTGATGCACCAATCGTAGAGTTTTTCCATCCAGTTATAGTACACTTTCTCGAAGTGTTCGGGGATGATTTTTATGCGCCCATCTCTGACAGCGGCCAAGGCTTTTTCAGCCAGGGGTTTGGTGTTCACAAACCATTGGGTAGAGATCATGGGTTCGATGATTTCTCCGCCCCGTTGGGCGCGGGGAATTTGGTGGGTGTAGGGTTCTTCTTTGAGTACCAGCCCAGCTTCGCGCATATCGTTCCAGAGATTCTTGCGGGCCTTGAAACGATCTTGCCCCACGTAGGGGCCGCCTGCCTCGGTGACTTGGGCGGTTTTGTCGAGCATGGAGATCATCTCCAGGTTGTGACGCAGGCCGATTTCGTAGTCATTGGGGTCGTGGGCCGGGGTGATCTTCAACGCTCCGGTCCCAAACTCGCGGGCGACGTATTCATCGGCTATAACGGGTATCTCGCGCCCCAGGATGGGCACTATTGCTTTCCGGCCAATGAATTTCTGATAGCGTTCATCTTCGGGGTGGACGGCAACCGCTGTATCGCCCAGGATGGTCTCCGGGCGCGTGGTTGCCACGGGGATGTATTCGCCCTCCCAGTAACCCGGTTCCTCCGAGGAACCGGATTCCTGGGCATCGGGGGCGATCATATATTTGAAGTAGTAGAGCGTGCCTTCTTCTTCGGTGTGTTCCACCTCAATATCTGAGACGGCGGTTTGCAGGGAGGGTGACCAGTTGATGAGGCGGGGGCCGCGGTAAATTAGTCCTTTTTCCCACAGGCTCACAAAGGCCTCGCGCACGGCGTGTTGCAGGTCTTCATCCAGCGTAAAGCGTTCCCGGCTCCAATCACAAGATGCGCCCAAACGCCGAATCTGGTTAGTGATTAGCCCGCCAAATTCTTTTTTCCAGGCCCAGGTGCGTTCCAGAAAGGCCTCACGTCCAATTTCCTCACGGCTGGTACCTTCTTTCTTTAAGGCTTGTTCCACCTTGAGTTGGGTGGCAATGCCGGCGTGATCGGTGCCCGGAACCCACAGCGTGGGAATACCTTTCATGCGGTGGTAGCGGATCATGAGGTCTTCCATGCTGACGAATAGGGCATGACCCAGGTGCAGCTTTCCGGTCACGTTGGGGGGGGGGATGGAAATCACGTAAGGTTTCACATTTGGGTCGTGTCCCGGCTCATTGGGGTCGTTGGTGGGTTTGAAATACCCGCCATCTTCCCACATTTTGTAAATGCGGTCTTCGGTGGCTTGGAAATCGTAGGTTTTGGGTAGTGTGTGGGTTTTCATAATTTCTCCGTTAGTGCGCTGTGCGGGTAAATTGGTATATTAGTAGATTGGTAGGTTGGTAAATTGGTAGATTGGTAGATTGGTAGGTTGGT
>DAOUWT010000070.1 GCA_030666985.1 Chloroflexota bacterium | reverse complement strand
CTCGTGCGCGAAGTAATTCCTCCCCCCATTTTCGTCTCACATCTTTTCGTGAGGCGCAAATGGGGGGACTGAGGGGGGCCGAGCTACCGTGAAATAAACTTACCAATAGTCGATTGACACACACGTTCTGTGTTGCGTGAAGAGTGAAACAGAAGTTCACGTTTTCACGTTTCACGTTTCACGCTTCAAAGGAAAACCCCCATGACCAAAAACAAAAAAGAACCCCAGGAAAACGAACAATATATAGTTTTAGTCGCAGCCCAAAATAAACGGGATGCACCCCTGGTAGACTTGGCATGTGACCTGGCCCGCGGAAAAAACGGTTCTGTACATGTTGTCGCCGTTAGTGAAAGCGGCGAACCACAATTGCTCCCCTGGCTAAAAGATTATCAAGAAAATGATGATATTCCCCTAAACATTGTCCTCCATCACCAACAAAAAGCAGACAGCATCATTCTCCAAGAAGCTAAAGAATCAAAGGCCGAGATACTGGTGCTGGGCTGGAGCAGAAAAACATCTGGGGGACGTTATATCCTCAGCCGCACATTGGACTCTGTCATCCAAAATGCCTCGAATGATATATTAATTGCGCAGCGAGCTTACCCTGACACCCCCTACAATATTCTCATCCCGGTTGCGGGCGGGCAAAACGCCATCCGCGCCATAGATATGGCTCACCAGATGAGTCCCAGGGCCAAAATAACGCTCTTATCTGTTGCTGCTCGCCACCTGGGTCAGGCTGAAAAAGCCGTTGGGCGGGAACGTTTAGCAAATATCGCCAGTAATTTTCCAGATATTCAAACAGAGACCAAAGTGGTTGTGGCAGATAACCCCATAGACGGCATCCTCCAAGAGGCAGAGAACGGCCACGATCTCCTTATCATCGGGGCCAGCGCGGAACACAATGTCGTAAACCGTTTCATCTTTGGGAATATCCCCAAAAGCATTCTTCAGCGTTCCCCCATCCCAGCCATTGTTGTCCGCCGAAAAATACCCTTTTTCCGCAGCGCACGCCAAAAATTATGTACACGTTTGTTTAACTTCCTCCCCACCGTGAGCACTACCGAACAAGCCATGGCTTATAAATCTATCCAAAAGGGTATTCGGCATAATATAGATTATTCTCTAATGCTTGCCCTTGGGGCAGCTTTTGCGGCTTTGGGTTTTCTATTGGACAGCCCTGAGATAATTGTAGGGGCCATGATGGTGTCTCCTCTTATGGCGGCTATTTTAGGGATGTCTTTGAACATCATCCTCGGCGAATCGCGCAACTTTTGGCGGGCGTTAATGATGATGCTACGAGGTGTTATTTTAGCCATCATCATGGGGGGAGTGATAGGCTTTATCGCCCCCAATCCCCAAGTCACCCACGAGATGCTAGCCTTTTCACAACCGTCTCTGCTAGATTTAGGCATAGCCCTAATTGCCGGTACAACAGCAGCCTACGCCATTAGCCGCAGCAATGTCTCTAGCGCGTTTGCTGGCGTAGCAGTGGCTGCGGCCCTCACCCCTCCTCTGTCCAACGTGGGACTCACCCTCGTCATGGGAGAATTCGACCTCGCCCAGGGCGCGGGGCTGCTTTTTGCCACCAACTTAATAGCCATCATTGCCGCTGGAGCGCTGGTCTTTATCTGGCTGGGATTCCATCCCCGCTACCAAGATGCCGAAAAAACAAACACCCTTCGGCATGGTCTGGTGGGGGTCGTGATTCTGCTAATATTGGTGACAATCCCCCTGGCAACATTAACCTACCAGTCTACAATTTCTGCCGAGTTAAATCAAAATATTGAAGCCGCCATAGAAGCCGCGGTCAGTGAATTAGGCGGAGCCAAATTGGAAAGCTGGGAGCTAGAAAACAGCCTCCCTGCTGAAGAAATACTCCAAATAGACCTCGTCCTCCGAGGGCCTAGCTACATAAGTCATTCCACGGCCCGCACTCTCCAAGAAGATATTGCGGGCCGCCTCCAGCGGGCTGTTGCGCTGACGGTCAGCACCATCCCCTCGGCAGAACTTCGCGCTTTTGTGCCACCCACCCCCACGAACACACCCACGCCCACATCCACCAACCAGCCCACCAGCACGCCCACGCCCACATCCACGCCCACGCCCACATCCACCCCTCTCCCCCCCACGCCCACCAACACGCCCACGCCAACCAACACTCCCACAATCACGCCCACTCCCACAAATACGCCCTGGTTCTTGAGCGTGGTGGACGTGAATTACTGGGGCTTGCGGGTCTATTACTCCCCCGGCGGGCTAGAAGTGGCTAGAATCGACGCGGGGGATGTGGTCACCGTTTTAGAAAGCCCGGTCGTAATTGACGGCGTGGAGTGGTATCATGTAGCAGTTTCGGGGCTGCATTTGGAGGGCTGGGTAGAGGGCGAGCACCTTGCGCCGACATCCACGCCTAGCCCATCGCCCACGCCCTAGCAGAATGTCATTTCGACCGCAGGGAGAAATCTTCCTCGCGCCTTAAGATTTCTCGCTTTGCTTCGAAATGACATCTGAGATTTACGTTTTAGAAAATATAAGGAGTTTTACATGAAAGACTTTTTGACAATTGCCGATTATTCACCTGAAGAAATACAAAGCTTGTTGGATTATGCCGTGGAGCTAAAGGCAGAATGGGCAGATGGCGGCAACCGCCCCATTTTGAAAGATAAAGTTTTAGCGATGATCTTCCAAAAACCCAGCCTGCGGACGCGCGTGTCTTTCGACATGGGAATGCGCCACCTGGGGGGGGATGCGTTGTACCTCTCCCCGGCGGAAATCGGCCTGGGGAAGCGGGAATCGATTGCCGATGTGGCGCGGGTTGTCTCTGGCTACGTGGACGGGGTGATGGCCCGCGTTTTCGCTCACGAACACGTGGAGAAGTTGGCAGAGTGGGCGTCTATCCCCGTCATCAACGGTCTGAGCGATTATAACCACCCCTGCCAGGCCCTCTCAGACGCGCTCACCATCCAGGAGAATCACGGGAACCTCAAGGGGCTGAACGTTACCTTTGTGGGGGATGGGAACAACGTCGCCGTCTCGCTGATGCACATCTGCGCCAAGTTAGGGGCCAACTTCACGATTGCCAACCCCCAGGGATACGACATGCCCGAAGCGGCCATTCAAGAGGGCCGGCAATTCGCTCAGGAAAGCGGTTCCACCATCACGCTCCTGCACGATCCCCACCAAGCGGTGAAAAACGCTCAGGTTATCTATACCGACACTTGGGTCAGCATGGGGCAGATCGAAGAAGTGGAAAAACGCCGCCAGGTCTTCCCGCCCTATCAGGTCAACGCCCAACTGGTGGCAGAAGCGGAGAAAGACGTAATTGTTATGCACTGCCTCCCCGCGCACCGGGGCGAGGAGATCACGGACGAGGTCGCCGATGGCCCGCACTCGGTGCTATTCCCTCAGGCGCATAATAGAATGCACGCGCAGAAGGCGGTTTTGGCGCGGTTGATGGCTTAGAGAAGAACCAGAAGAGGCAGAGGAGGCAAAAGAGCCAAACGAACCAAAGAAAACAGAGGAAACAGCGGAGGCAAAAATTGAACACTGATATACGAAAACCGAATGATAAATGGTAAATGGTGAAGTATAAATGGTAAATGACCTCGCATCCGCAGCAACCGGTTTAGAATTCACCATTCACAATTTACAATTTACCATTTACAATTTCATCTCCCCCGCTCCCCTGCTCCCCTGTTTACCTATTTTCCCGAGGTACCCCATGAATATTTGTATCCCCAAAGAACGGCGCGACTCTGAATATCGAGTTGGACTCACTCCTGCTGGCGTCCACCTCCTCACCCAAGCCGGACACACTGTTTTCATCGAACACGAGGCCGGCCTAGGAAGTGGTTTCAGCGACCACGCCTACCAACAATGCGGCGGGCAAATTGTCTATAGCGGAGAAGAAGCCTACGGACGGGCTGACTTGCTCCTCAAAGTCGTCCGGCCCACCGAGCAGGAATTTGATTGGATGAGGGAAGGTCAAACCGTGATGGGTTTCTTGCATCTCGCTGCGGGACGTCCTGCCAAAGTAGAAAAACTCCTCAAGAAGAATATTACCGCCATTGGTTTCGAGATCATTCAGGAGGACACGGGACGCTTGCCGGTTCTCGTCCCCATGAGCCAGGTAGCGGGGCGCATGGTTCCCCAGATAGCGGCCACCCTCTCCCAAAACAATTACGGCGGAAAAGGATTCGCGCTAGGAGGCATCCCCGGAGTTCCACCCGCCGATGTAGTCATTTTGGGTGGGGGGACGGTGGGGCGCATGGCGGCCCGAACTTTCCAAGGGGTGGGGGCCACAGTCCACCTCATGGACAATAATCTAAAAACTCTTCAGGAGATTGACCGCGAATTTAACGGCCAAATCAACACCATGGTTTCCCACGACTTCAACATCAAAAAGGTGTGCTCCTTTGCCGATGTCATCATTGGAGCCGTACTCAAACCTGGGGCACGCGCCCCAGTCGTTGTCACCCGGGATATGGTTAAAAATATGAACTCACGGTCTATCATTGTTGATCTTTCTATCGACCAAGGGGGATGCTTTGAGACCAGCCGTCCCACCAGTCACAGTAACCCCACCTATCTCGAAGAAAATGTCATCCATTACTGCGTGCCGAATATGACCGGCGTGCTAGGCCGCACCGCTACCCATGCCATGAACAACGCATCTTGGCCTTTTATAAAGCTAATTGCAGAAATGGGCGTGGAAAACGCCCTTGAAGAGAATTCGGCCTTGAAAAAGGGTATCTATACTTACCACGGTGAAATCGTGCGAAAAACTTTAAACAATGCATTGACGGGGAGGAAATAACTATGGGTTGGACTGAACTATATCGCGCTAAGGTTTGCACCGCTCAAGAGGCTGTTCAGGCTATCAAATCCGGTGATCGAATCTTTTTGACGGGAAACTGCTCTGTACCTACGAAAATCCTTGCGGCATTGGTAGACCGCGCTCCTCAATTAGAAGATGTGGAGATCATTCAGGCTCTAACAGTCGGCCCCGCCGATTACGTCAGCCCAGAAATGGAGGGGCATTTGCGCGTCAATACCATGTTTATCAGCCCCAACATTCGCAAAGCCGTACAGGCCGGACGGGCGGATTTTACCCCAGTTTTGCTTTCAGAGTTCACCTTGCTCTTCAAGGAGAATCACCTCCCCCTTGATGCAGCTTTCATTCACCTCTCTCCCCCCGACGAACACGGCTTTTGCAGCTTTAGCGTAGAAGTTGGGCTGAGCAAAACTCCCGCCGAGTCGGCTAAGATCGTCATAGCCGAAATCAACGAGCAAATGCCCCGTACTTTGGGGGATTCTTTCATCCATGTCAGCAAGATCGATCACATTGTCCCCGTAAACTACCCCATCCCAGAGCTTGCCATGGGGGGCGGAGAGACCTCTCCCATCGTCGAAAACATTGCCAAACACATTGCTGAACTAATCCCAGATGGGGCCACCATGCAGATGGGGATTGGCGCTGTGCCTGACGCGGTTCTAAAATATCTCTTCGATAAAAAAGACCTGGGAGTGCATACCGAGTTATTCTCAGATGGCGTGATTGACTTGGTTGAGGCGGGAGTGCTGACCAACGCCCGCAAGACTCTCCACCCTGGGAAGATCATCGCCGGGTTCATCCTCGGCACCAAGCGCTTGTATAAATGGGCCCACAACAATGCTCTCTTGGAGTTCCACCGCACGGAATACGTCAACGATCCCTTTGTGGTGGCCCAAAACGACCGCATGGTGGCTATCAACGCCGCGATTGAGGTTGACCTGACCGGGCAAATCTGCGCGGACAGCATCGGAACCAAGCTCTACAGCGGTGTGGGAGGGCAATTGGACTTTATTTATGGGGCTTCCCGTTCCAAAGGCGGCGTCCCTATTATTTCTCTGCCCAGCATGGCCAGGGATTTCAGCCGCATTGTCCCGACCCTGAAGGTGGGCGCGGGGGTGGTGACAAGCCGCAACCATGTCCGGTATGTGGTGACGGAGTACGGTGTAGCCGACCTCTATGGAAAAACTATCCGAGAACGCGCTCAATCCCTGATCAATGTGGCGCATCCCAAATTCCGAGATGAACTCACCCATGAGGCGAAAGAGCTGCATTATCTTTAAAAGCAATGGAACGCGGATGACGCAGATAACGCTGATAAACGCGGATACAAACAAAGAAAGTAACTACTCAGGTGTCATTTCGAACGGAGTGAGAAATCTTTCCATCGCAAGTGAATGACATGCTAAAAACTAAGATTTCTCCTCGGTTTACGGCGACAATCATGCCGAAACCTCGTCGAAATGACAATGGGTGAGTAGTTACCAAAGAAAAAAGATTAAAATCCGCGCACATCCGCCAAATCCGTGTAATCTGCGTTCTATTAAAGGCAAACACATGAACAGACGCTCAAAGATCATCGCCACCTTAGGCCCAGCCAGCAGCGACGAGCACACCATCAGGAAATTGCTCCAGGCTGGAATGAATATCGCCCGCCTTAACTTCTCGCACGGAACCCGCGAAAACCATGCCAAAGTCATCGCCCGCTTGCGAAAAGCGTCCCAGGAACTAGACAAACCTCTCACTATCCTCCAAGACCTTTCCGGCCCAAAAATCCGCACTGGGGAATTGAAATCAGGGCAGGCAGAACTCGAAGAAGGCCAAACGCTCACCATCACCATCCACGAAATCACTGGTGACGCCCAGAAAATTTCGGTCACTTACGCCCCTTTGCCTCGCAGCGTACATGTGGGAGGCAGGATATTGCTGGATGATGGCCGCCTGGAGCTTGAGGTCACGGAAGTTCGCCAGGATGAGGTAGAAACAAGGGTCGTGGTGGGAGGGATGCTCAAACCTCACAAGGGCGTGAACCTCCCCGGCGCGGACCTGGAGCTTCAGGCGTTGACGCCCAAGGACAAGGAAGACCTCAAATTTGGCCTGGAGCAGGAAGTGGACGTGATCGCGCTTTCTTTCGTGCGTTCCGCCAATGACATCCGGCGCCTTCGCCAAGAAATCGCCCGCCTTGACCCATCCCAAGCCAAGAAGCCCATCATCGCCAAACTAGAGCATCCAGACGCTATCGACAACTTGCACGAGATCATCCACGCCGCAGATGGGGTGATGGTGGCGCGGGGAGATTTGGGGATTGAGATGCCCCCGGAGACTGTGCCCATCGCGCAGAAGAAGATCATCTCCATGGCCAATAATCATCTCAGCTATGTGATCACCGCCACTCAAATGCTCGATTCTATGGTCAGTAATCCCCGCCCAACTCGCGCCGAAGCCTCGGATGTGGCCAATGCTATCTTGGACGGGAGCGACGCGGTGATGCTTTCGGGGGAAACGGCGATAGGCAAATACCCCGTCAGGGCAGTGCAAATGATGGCAGCCATCATTTGCCAAAGCGAAAATCATATAGAGGATTGGGGGCGAACGGATGTCTCGCGCGCGGCAGACCTTTCGAGTGACGACGCTTTTGCCATTACTCGAGTCGCCCGCGAGTTGGCTCACGATCAGGAAGTGGCCGCCATTGCGGTCTTCACTCAAAGCGGACGGACGGCCCGCCTGATGTCCAAGGCCCGGCCCGAAGTCCCTATCCTAGCCTTTACCCCAAGCGCGAAAACTTGCCGTTATCTCGCCATGTTGTGGGGGACAACGCCCTATCTAACCCCTCATGCCGACTCCCTGGAGGAAATGCTCACCCACGTCGAAGCCGCAGTCGTGGCCGGTACGCCCGTCCAGCCCGGACAGGAAATCGTTCTCATCGCCGGCTTCCCCATCAATCAGATGATACCGCCTAACTTGGCCTTGTTGCATAAGATCAGCAGGAGGTGAGGGGGGCGGGGGATTGGGTATTAGATATTGGATATTGGGTATTTTCGGTAATGGGGTGATGAGGAAGGAGATAAAAATCATGAGCGATGTAAAACGATATATAAAAGAACGCTCTGAATACGATCAAGAATTTTCGGAAAACTTTGAAGAAGGTTATATAGATTTTAAGATTGGCGTTGCTTTGCGACAAGCAAGGGAGGCTGCGGGATTAACACAAGCAGATGTAGCGCAAAAATTACAAACGCAAAAATCTGCTATATCACGCCTCGAAAATCACGCAAATGATGTACGGCTTTCTACTTTGCGTAAATATGCTGACGCGGTTGGGGTTGATCTTCAGGTCAAGTTGACGAATTTCGCGGAGGTGTAGGAGGGGATAGCGGCACAGCCCTTGGAGTTTGTGCTGATTGCGGGGTTCCCGATCAATAGGATGCTGCCGCCGAATTTGGCGTTGTTGCATGAAGTGGGGAGTACGGGGTAGGGAGTAGGAGAGAGGAAGTTGACAGTCCTCTGAAATAAGTTTAGACTATAGGAAGAACGACTATGGACGAACGGCTATTGAACACCCTTTTCTAGAACACTCTTTTATTAAGGAGAAAAAATGACCAAGCCTGATAACGAAATCAAAATAACAAATCAGATAAAAATTTATGAGAATAAATACGGGGCTTTGTACGATGATGAAATAGAATTTTTACCCCAAAAAATAAAAGGTACTTACGTTAGATGGTCTTGGAATGTTCCATATTCTGTTGCCGTATTGCCAATGATATCACCTGACACAGGAGTACTAATTAGAAGCTTTAGGCACTCGGCGAGAAAACTTATACTTGAAGTACCAAAAGGATTTGGTGAAAAGAATAAGGAACCAGTTGAAATTGCTAAAATGGAATTGAAGGAAGAAACCGGTTTGATTTGTGGTGCAATTGACTATAAGGGTATGGTATTTACAGATCCCGCTTTTGCGTATCATCCGATGCATTTATTTATTGCATGGGATTGTCTTGAAGGTCAATCAAATAATGAAGAAAGTGAAGTTATTTTTGAAAGTGTTCCTTTGAAAATCAATCACGTTGACAAACTTTTTTCGGAAGGTTTACTTCAAGATGCAATAACGCTTTTGTTAGTAAGAATGGCACAGGATTACAAGAGAGGAAAAGATGAAAAAAACTAAATTGTTTTTAACAGAAGTGGATCATCACCACCCAAGACAATTATCCAAACAAGAATTGCGAGCATACATATTACTTCATTCGTTGTTTTTCGATAAGCTTTTAGTTGGCGATTCTCAATTTAACAATAATCAGCGGATGCGTAGTCTGATCTGGGGAAATGAACCAAATTTATCTCATTCAGAAAACACATTTTCAGATATGTCGTTTTTTTTGCAGGAGGGTTACCTTTCACCAGTTATTCGAAAAGACTATGGAACTTTACAAAACTTACGAGAAGAACATGAAAGACGCGGAGTTGAAGACGTTCCAAGTCAAGAATTTGTTGAATTTGCTGACGAGAAAATAATTAATCAAAAAGAATTTTATGATATTGAAACTGTAAGTAGAACTTTCCGAGTTAGAGTATTAAAAGCTTTTACTTCACCAATAAATTGTGGGCAGGGGAAATTGAGCAAGAGAAAATTGCATCATGTGTACGATTATGTATTGAGTCAGGAGAAGTTATTATATAAATCTCTTCGTGATTGGGCGCAACAAGAAATCCGTAATGGGTATTTTTCAGATCGAGACTATCGTTTGATCGATAAAATCGTTTCTGGTGCCTATCGACATAATGTTGCTTTTTCTATTGATACAAATATAGACATGCCTATCAACGAATCTCGCGATCCTTTTTTAGTTCAAATGAACTTTGGCGATATGAATTGGCCAATTATTTCTCCCAACCAATATGAAAAGTCAGCAGAGTGGCATCTCGCTCCTGCTCGTCACTTATCTAACAGCTTCTTGTCTAAAATACCAGCGGAGGCATTCCAATATATTAAAGGTTCAAAAAACAATAAGATAAAACCATTGCAGTCTTACAAAAAAATAATCAAGCACCTTGAGCGCTTCCGTTTGGGAAAAACAGTAAAAATTGAAAAATTTGTTGGTGATTTGGAACTTTACCTAAATGAAGTACAAATAATACTGTTAGACCACTCAACCACTAAGTCTAGGAGTGATTATTTAGCAAGGAAAAATAAAGAAACTAAAGGAGCTATTGTCAAATTATTTGTTGATAATCTATTTTGTGTGATTGGCCTCATACCTTATGTAGGTGATGTTGTGGGGTTTCTCCATGCGGGGTTTGGAGGTCTAAATGATCTACGCGACATTGCTCGTCAAGAAGATTTTTTAAAAGGATATATTGCAGGCAGATCACTTAGTTCCAAAAATGGTTTTATCTTAGATTCTCCAAATAGCCATACATTTTAAAGTTGTGCCTGCCAATAAATTGCAACATCATCGCTAAGTGAATGTGCCGTCCACTAACAAGAACGAATAAACGAATACGCGCGGGCTAGAATTCGTGTATTCGAGGCCACATTCGTGGATGGCAAGTCTGCCCTCACCCTAGCCCTTCGCGAAACATACCCCGGCGTGATGCCACCCCCCAAGGTTTTTCCCCGCTCGCTGTGCGTACCTTCGGTAATGCGTGGCACTGTGCCTGGGGCTTGCTCTCACGCCCCACCCCCCCATCCCCCCCAAAAATCCACAGGGCCTTGTGTAATCACCGCGCCCCGTTAGACACACAATGAATCACTCCATTCGTCCACAAGCACTCACACCGGAGCGTCCAATGGAAGAAATATCGGCCAGACAGGTAAAAATCGACGACAAATTTTGGGGGCCACGCTTGAAAATGAATGCCGAGATTGCCATTTTCCATCAGTGGGAACAACTCGAAAAGACCGGCTGCATCGAGAACTTCAGGCTGATTGCCGAGGAAAAAGAGGGGTTCCGCCTGGGGTATTTCTACGCCGATTCAGATGCCTTCAAATGGCTGGATGCCGCCGCCCGCGCCTACACCTCTCATCCCTCGAAAAAACTCAAAACCCTGATGGATGACTTCAT
>DAOUWT010000018.1 GCA_030666985.1 Chloroflexota bacterium | reverse complement strand
GATCAAGAAGTTTATAACGGCACTCCCCAAGTGATGGCCGAATACGCCATCCAAGCCCGCGAAATTGGAGCCACTCTAATTGGCGGATGCTGCGGCAATACGCCGGAACATATTCGGGCCATGGCTGAGGCGTTGGGGAAGAAATTCGAGAGCAATTCTTACCAACAAGGAGTCTAAACCATGATCAACAGCAAATTCACCGCTCAGGTCACGCCGGGGATTCAACTGCTCAGTGATGACCAAAAAGGGGGGATTCACAGCGCAACCTTGGAAGTGCTCCGGCGCACGGGGGTGGATGTCCTCGTCCCGGGGGTGCGCGACATGCTCCAGAAAGCCGGTTGCTGGGTGGATGGCGGGCGTGTGCGCATTCCCCCGAACCTGATAGAGTGGGCCATCCGTGCCGCACCCAGCCGGGTAGTGCTCTGCAACCAGGACGGGAATCCCGCCATGGAACTGGAAGGCCGCAAGGGATACTACGGTACCGGCTCTGACACGCCCTTTGTCATTGACGCCTACACCGGCCAGCGTCGAAAAGCCGTGCTGGAAGATGTGGCAAATGTGGCAAAATTGGTGGATGCTTTGGAACATATCGATTTCCTGATGTGCATGGGCATTGCCTCGGATGTGACCGAATCTATCTCGGACTTGTATCATTTCCGCGAGATGGTTCACAACACCTCCAAACCCATCATCTACACCGCCTGGGATCGCGCTAACCTGGAGGCCATCGTGGAAATGGCGGAGGCTGTAGCCGGGGGGCCAGAAGCCTTGCAGCGCAGCCCTTTCATGGCTCTCTACAGCGAGCCGATTTCACCCCTCTCCCACGCCAAAGAGAGCTGCGAAAAATTGCTCTTCCTGGCCGAGAAAGGCTTGCCCGTGGTTTACACGCCGGGGATGATGATCGGGGCCACCGCTCCCGTAACGATTGCTGGCGCCCTGGTGCAGGCGAACGCTGAGGCGCTCAGCGGTTTGTTGATCACCCAACTGGCACGGGAAGGTACACCTGTCATTGGCGCGGGCGGCATCTTGTTCATGGATATGGCCAAGGGAGCGATCTCTTACGCCGCGCCGGAGTTCATGCTGGCCATGACCGCTTTCAGCGAGATGTACCATTATTATAAATTGCCAATCTTCAGCTTCTCTGGCTGCTCAGATGCCAAGGTGTTTGACCAACAAGCCTCTGCGGAAGGGGCAATTTGGATGATGCTCACCGCGCTGGGAGGCGGAAACTTGATCCACGATGTCGGCTATATCGAATCGGGACTGACAGCCTCATATCAGCAAATTGTAGCCATGAACGAAGTCGCCGCGCTGGTGAAACGCTTCATGGGTGGAATCGAGATCAACGATGAAAACATCGCCCTGGAAGCCATTGACCGCGTCGGCCCGGGCGGCAACTTTGTAGGAGACGAACACACCTTCCAGCACTTCCGCCGCAATTGGGTTCCAGAACTTTTTGACCGCTCTTCCCGGGAAGAGTGGGAAGTGAACGGGGAACTGACGCTAGGTGATAATGCCGCCAAGAAAGTGCGCCAAGTATTCGAAAATCACCAAGCGAAGCCTGTGGACGAGAGCGTCTCTGAGGCATTGGAGGCAGTGATCCAAAAAGCTGAAGAACGAAACAAGTAATTCTTTAGACTTACACGTCATGTTACGCAAGTGCAGAGCAACTCGTGAAGAAAGCCCCCCTGTCCCCCCAACCTTGGGGGGAGAATCTCTCTCTACTCCCAAGGTTGGAGGGAGAATCTCTCTCTCTACTCCCCCCAGAATTGGGGGGCCGGGGGGGGCGACTGCGTAAAATCAGTTACACAACAAAACCAAAATTATTACTTTAAACAGGAGAAAAACCATGAGTGACATTCTATCTAAACTTTCTACAGCCATCATTGAAGGGGACTTTGCATCCACACCCGAAATGGCCGAAACCGCCCTAGAAGAAGGCTTGGGACCCGATGAAATTCTCAACAAGGGCCTCATGCCCGGCATGGATCACGTCGGCGTGGAGTTCAAGGCCGGGAATATGTTCGTGCCCGAGGTGCTGCGTTCGGCCCGCTCCATGCAAGCCGCCATGGACATCATCCGCCCGCTCTTGGCGGAAACAGGCATCGAACCAGCCGGAAAAATTGTCATCGGCACCGTAAAAGGAGATCTGCACGACATAGGCAAGAACCTGGTGGGCATGATGTGCGAAGGGGCCGGCTTCGAGATCATTGACCTCGGCAAAGACATTGAACCAGATGCTTTCGTTGAGGCGGTCAAAGAGCATAGTCCCAAAATCTTAGGCATGTCCGCACTCCTGACAACCACCATGCGGGCTATGGAACAAACCATCAGAGCTTTGGAAGAGACCGGTATCCGCGACTCGGTCAAGATCATGATCGGCGGCGCTCCTGTTACTCAAGCATTTTCAGACCAAATTGGCGCAGACGGTTACGCCGCCAATGCCGCTTCGGCTTCTGATATTGCGAAAAAATTCACGCCTTAATTCACGGGTGTGTCCCTTTGGGAAAAAGGCGCACAACTGCGCTGAGACCGTTCTCGAAAAATTCCGAAGGTGATTATTCAGATCCCGGGGATTTTTTTGGGGGACGGGGGGCGTGAGAGCAACCCCCAAGCATAGCCCCACGCGCGAACGGGGAAAAACCTTGGGGGTTGGCGCACGCAGGGGCGTGGTTTTGCCCCACTAGCCCGTGGGCTCGCTTTGCGTGCCGAAGGCAACACCGTAATCCAAACCGAGCGCCCCGTGAAATCCCAAAGAGCCTGAAATTATAAAAAACAACTAAAAGCCTACGTCACAGAAAAAGCGTCCGCCTTTGGTGCCCGCTAGAGAAACGTTTGGAGGACGCTTTTGGATTTCAACGCTTCGGGATGATTCTTCTGGCGGAAATGGCAGAGTAGCTCCGGGCCGGAGGAGGGAGAAAGCTAAAGTATTGCGAGAATCTATCCCAGGGGCAGAGACCCCCCCACGGATAGGCTCCTAGCCCTGGGGCCAGAAACATCCCCCTGGCGGGCGGATGGCAAAGGGTGAGGCTAAAGCAATGACTCCCACACAATTCAAAACATCCCGCCAGTCCTCTCCTCAGGAGGTTTAAACACGACAAATATCCTTTATTAACATTATGAATCGCTAAACTCAAAGTAAATGGTCTACCCCAACTGATATATCTGCAATATACTATAGTCACAGTCTTTACCCACTTAATTTACTCAACACGAGGTGAAAAAATGGCCAAAAATCTTAGTACATTTATTTCGTCAAAAACCAAAACTGTAGAAATCAACCGCGAAAATCCAACGGTTATCATTGGCGAACGCATCAATCCCACTGGGCGCAAAAAATTATTGAATAGCCTCAAAGAAGGTAATTATGACGTAGTACGCGCAGACGCATTAAGCCAAATTGAAGCCGGGGCAGGCATCCTGGACGTGAACGCCGGCGTGCCGGGAGTTGACGAAGAACCTATCATGAGGGCCATGATTCAGGCCTTAACAGAAGTCACCGATACCCCACTCTGCATTGACACCGCCGATCCCATCTCCTTAGAAGCCGCGCTCTCCATCTATGAAGGCAAGGCCCTCATTAACTCCATTAACGGAGAAGAGGAAAAACTAGAGAGCATACTGCCCTTGGTCAAAGAATACGACGCCGCCGTGATTGCTCTGTGCATGGACGACGACGGTATTCCCTCCACTCCGCAGGAGCGTTTTGCAGTAGCTGCTAAGATGATTGAAAGGGCTGGGAAGTTAGGCATTGGCCCTGAAAGAATCGTAATTGACCCTCTGGCCCTGACAATGGGTGCTGACCATAACGCAGGGCGGATTGCTATTGAAACCATTGAACTCGTTGTGGCGGAATTTGGCGTCAACGTGACTATGGGAGCTAGTAACATTTCATTTGGGATGCCGTACCGGGCGCACATTAACTCCACATTCATTGCTATGTCCATCTTGGCCGGGCTGACCTGCCCCATCACCAATCCTCTCGAAGATGAAGTCAATCTGGCCATCCAAGCAGCAGACCTGGTCATGGGGCGGGATGACTTTGGCATGAACTGGATAAAGCATTATCGCAAGCGCCAGAAGAAAAGCTAAAAAAGTGCCCAAAATGGCAGTAACAGACACCGAGAAAGCCTACCAACAAATAAGGAAACAAATCATCAAGACCGAGCTTAAACCCGGCTCTATCATTAAGGAATCCGCCTTGATGACAGAGTTGTCTATTGGAAGAACTCCAATCCGAGAGGCTCTAAAACAACTTCAAATAGAGCATCTGGTTATAGTTAAGCCCCGGCGAGGGATCTTCGTCGCAGATATCAGCATAACGGATATGCTGCAACTTTTTGAAATTCGGGTTGAACTAGAATCACTTGCCGTTCGGTTAGCAACAAAAAGAATCACTCCTGAGGAATTTTCTAATCTCAAGGGATTATCTAAAGACTATGCTCAAATTGATCTACGAGACAAGCGTAGCCTCATTGAGTTAGACGGCAAGTTCCACTGTTCAATTGCTGAAGCTTCCCATAATAAATTCCTTCGCCACGACATAGCACATTATTACGATCTCTCGGCACGGATATGGTACCTTGCCATAGAGCTAACATCTCCAGAAGACATAAATATAAAGGCCCACTTACGCATCCTAGAGGCAATTGAAGCCGGAGATGCTGATCAAGCCGCGGAGGGTATTGCCAAGCATATTAAGGACTCTCACAAATCGATTAAGAATTACCTGTAAATTCGTGAAACGTGATGCCTCCCCCTGCAGGGATGCTCCGCGATGATGCGTGAAACGTAAAACGTAATGAGTAAGTTCACGCAATACGCAACACGCTACACGTTAAAAACACCGTCTTATAAATTCACCTTATTAACTTGCTTTGGAGGCAAAAAAACTATGAGTGACATCCTATCTAAACTTTCTACCGCCATTATCGAAGGTAACTTCAAAGATACCCCCGGAATGGCCGAAACAGCCCTAGACGAAGGTCTGGAAGCCGGCGAAATCCTCAACCAGGGCCTTATGCCCGGCATGGACCACGTCGGCGTTGAGTTCAAGGCTGGCAACATGTTCGTGCCTGAGGTTCTCCGTTCAGCCCGGACTATGCAAGCCGCCATGGACATCATCCGCCCGCTCTTGGCAGAAACAGGCATAGAACAGGCCGGGAAAATTGTTATCGGCACAGTAAAAGGAGACTTGCATGACATCGGCAAGAACCTGGTAGGCATGATGTGCGAAGGGGCGGGCTTCGAGATCATTGACATCGGCAAAGACGTTGAACCTAACACCTTCGTTGAAGCTGTCAAAGAGCATAGTCCCAAGATACTGGGCATGTCCGCGCTCTTGACGACCACCATGCGGGCCATGGAACAGACCATCAAGGCCCTCGAAGAGGCCGGTATCCGCGACTCCGTCAAGATCATGATCGGCGGCGCTCCCGTTACCCAATCATTCTCAGACCAAATTGGCGCAGACGGTTACGCCGCCAATGCCGCTTCGGCTTCTGACATGGCGAAGGAATTCATCGCCTAGTTTGCCCGTTAATTCTCGCTGATCTGCGCTAATGACTGACGCACTCCTCGCAGACAAAGAATTAAAGGACGCACGGCCAGGGGACAAAGGAGAGGGAATAGCTTCCTCTCCTTTTGGTACGTTGTGCATGCACTAGCCTACGGGCTCGCTGTGCTCACGGTATGCACCCCTTGGGTGTGCTTCCGGCAACACCGTAGAGCAAGGATTGAGGTGAGGGGGTGAATGGTTACTCGGAATAATAAGTGATGAGTGTGATGCGTAATCTCACGTTTCACGCCTTCACGTTTCACGTCTTCACATCCCACGAGTCAAAGGAAACCCCATGCCGCAAGTAACCGTAATTTACGGAGAAGAAACCCAAACCATCCAAGCCGAGAACGGAGAAATTCTAGGCGATGTGATCGCCAAAACCGGGCTTCCGCTGGAGCAGCCCTGCGCGGGGCGCGGAACCTGCGGAAAGTGCAAAGTCCTGGTCGAGAAAGGCACCGCTCCACCTGATGAGGTCGAGAAAGAGAACCTCTCTCCTGGCGAGTTGGCCCTGAACAACCGCCTGGCCTGCCGCGCTAAGGTGCAGGGAGAGACCCAAATTGTCCTCTCGCCCATTGTCGTCTACTCCAATAAAATATTCAAAGGCAGCACGCGCTACAAACGGGAGCGGGATGTTCCCCTGGGCTTGGCCATTGACCTCGGCACCACCACCGTAGCCGCCTTTTTGACCATGCTCGACAATGGGGAAGTTGCCGCCGGGGGAGGAGGTCTCAACCAGCAAACCGTCTTCGGAGCGGATGTCATCTCCCGGCTGGCTGCCGCGCTCAACGACCCCGCCAACGCGGCCCGGCTCCACCGCCTGGCCCTGGCCTCCATCAACCAGGCCGCCGACGCCCTCAACCTATCCCCGCGCGCGTGGGAGCGCATCAGGCAAGTCACCATCGTCGGCAACGTGGCCATGCACCACCTTCTGGCAGAGCAGCCCCTCGACACGCTGGCTTACCTCCCCTTCCAGCCCCACAGCACAAAACCCATCCGGGATGCGGCCCCGCTCATGGAGGGCATTTTCCCCCCCCATGTCCGGGTTTCTCTTCCCCCCCTGGTAGGCGGATTTGTGGGATCGGACGCCCTGGCCTGCCTGGCCTACTTCGGGTTCGACAATCCCCCCGGCCCCATGGCGGCCATTGACCTGGGCACGAACGGCGAGGTGATGGTCACGGACGGGGAGCGGATTTTGACGACATCCACCGCCGCCGGCCCCGCCTTCGAGGGAGTGAACATAAGCTGCGGGTCTCGCGCCGTGGATGGGGCCATTGTGCAGGTCTCCCTGGGGGATGGGGATTTCACCCTGGAAACCATTGGGGATGCCGAAGCGGTGGGCCTGACGGGGTCGGGCCTCCTCAGCGGGATCGCCGCATTCCGCCAGGCGGGGATCATCGAACCCAGCGGGCGCATCAACCCCGCCTGTGACACCCCCCTCTATCCCCCCGAATGTGAGCGCTACGCCAACAAGATCAGCAAAAACAATGCAGGCAGCCGCCGCATTCAATTGGTTCCCGGCAAAGAACTTTACCTGACCCAACTTGACATCCGCGAACTCCAGAAGGCCAAGGGAGCTATTAGGGCCGCAATTGATGTGCTGATGCTGCAACTTGACCTCAAACCCCAGGATTTAGAGCGCGTGATTTTAACGGGTTCATTTGGCGCTCAAGTGAACGTGGAGGCCATCCTCCAAATTGGCATGATCCCCCCGGTGAAGAAAGAGGCCGTGGAGACGATTGCCAACGGAGCGGGTTTTGGCGCGGCCATGTTCCTGACAGATGAGGGCTTTGCCCTGGGCGAGAGATTGGCCGAAAAAGCAGAGCAAGTTGAGCTTGACCTTGACCCGAAATTCAACGAGTTGTATATTGGCGGGATGGCGTTGGAGCCGTAGGGAACGTGAGGCGTGATGCGTGAGGAGTGAGGAGTGAAACGTGATACGTGATACGTGAGGGCACGAACCCGCTCACTGGGTTCCGATGCCGTACTGAGTAACGTAGTGTAATGTCACATTTCAAATTTGATGTCATTGCGAGGCGACGTTCTTCCGCCGTGGCAATCTCCCCGTTGGTCAGGGAGACTGCTTCGTCACCGCCAAAGGCGCGCAAAGCGAAAACGCTCCTCGTGGTGACATAGTATGCTTATGTGACATTGTCAAGGTGGTTACGCTTGCTAAAGGATTACATGGCTATACGAATATCGAGGCCCCTCTCAATGCGTGCTAAAGGCATCTCTCTTGTCATTCTGGCAACGGTCTTCTGGTCTACATCAGGAGTATTCATCAACCTGATCATTCAAAAAAGCGGTATTACTCCTGTGGGGCTGGCTTTTTGGCGTGACTTGAGCACTTTTAGCACCTTGCTTGTGGGGATTGCCATATTCAACCCAAAACTGCTACGCATCAATCGCCGTGACCTCCCGTGGATATTCGCCATGGGGGCCAGCATTGGAGCTTTTCACGTTTTGTGGAATATGTCTGTCATGCTCATTGGGGCTTCTGTGGCCACTGTCGTCCAAAGCGATTCGCCCATCTTTGTCACCATCATGGCCTGGATATTTTTCAAAGAGCCACTCACAAAAAAGAAGTTTGGCGCTATCGCGCTCTCTGTTGCCGGAACCATCCTCTTATCAGGGGTACTCGGTTCAGGGATGCTCGGTCTAGAAAGCCAACGTGTAACAACTTATGGTTTGTTCATCGCCCTGGCTTCCGCGGTCATGTATGGTTCAATGAGCCTCTTTGGGAAAAAACTCGTCGGCAGCTACAGCTCCTGGACCGTCCTCTTATACACTTTCGGAGTTGGCACATTAGTACTGCTCCCTTTGCAATTTCAAAACCCCCTTCCGTGGCCAGTCTCAACAGAAGTACAGCTTATATTCGCCGGCCTGATCCTGATCACGACCATCTCTGGGTTCGCTCTGTACACCACCGCGCTAAGAATGCTTCAGGCCAGTATCGCTTCGATCACGAACACCACTGAAGTCGCTTTCGCCGGGATCATGGCCTACATTATCTTGGGCGAACGCCTGGATGCGTGGCAGATCATGGGCGCGGTGCTGGTGGTGTCTGGGGTGGTGCTGGTGTCGGTGGGGGGGGAGGGAGTTAGGGAGTTAGGGAGTTAGGAGGTGCGAGTTAGGAGGAGACACGAGGTGAGGGGGCGATGAGGGCGAGGGAACAGGGGCGAGCCTAGTCGAAAAGTGACCTCCTCGGAGCGAAAAGTTTATAAAAAAAATATTAAACAACCTCAAGTAGAAAATGATATGTTGCGCTCTTTGATTGCTATAGCCCCCACAAAGAAAGCGGTTACAACCGAGTAAAATCACCATGAAATAATCCAGGTGGGGTTTTGGTGGCGAAAGGCAGTAACCCCACATGCACACGGAACGGCTTCGCCGTAGGTCAGCGGGCAATTTTTCGCAAATTATGGTTCTAGTTGAAGGATGTGAAATTGCAAAAGACGCCGTAACTATCCTCGTTACCAGGTGTCTCAACCGCAGCGGCGGAGGCAAGAGGATCAACGAAACCCCCATCAAACGGCACAACGGAGGCAATAAAATGAGCACACAAAAGTATCGCACTTGGAGCCGAATATTCTTGATGCTAATGATGACCGTGCATGTGGTCACATGGTACACCTTTGGTATCCATGGAGTTGGCAGTATTGGGATCGAGGCTTTTTTCTCCGGTC
This sequence comes from Chloroflexota bacterium, assembly GCA_030666985.1. Lineage (GTDB taxonomy): Bacteria > Chloroflexota > Anaerolineae > Anaerolineales > UBA11858 > B10-G9. The sequence continues at coordinate 8,595 of DAOUWT010000018.1, read as the reverse complement.
TTTCGCGGGGAGTGATAAACGCAGGCGTCATTTTCTGGGTATTGGTGTTCATCTCGGCGATAATATTCGGACGTGCCTTTTGCGGTTGGTTTTGTTGGTTTGGCGGCTACCTTGAACTTATCGAATGGGGAATTGGCGATAAGTGGAAAATTAAAATTCCGCGCCGTATACTTTTATATTTGGGCGTCCTACCCTTTGTTGGTCTAGCATTGAAAGCTTATAGTGCATTGCTTGCGGTCTGGATCGAGAAAGGTTTCCCGGCTGTATTTACATTCCGGTTAGCAGATGTGGAGCCCTGGGGTGGACAACAGACCGGCATCTCAATTCTACTGACAGCTATTCTATATGGCCCGGTGCTTCTCTTCTTTTTTGGCCGGAGAGCCTGGTGCCGGTACCTGTGTCCCATTGGGGCCTTGCTCAAGGTTTTTAGTACTGTCAAAATCAGCGGTGTACGCCTGGTAAATAATGAGTGTATCGGTTGCGGGAAATGCAATCGTGCCTGCGACATGCAAGTTGATGTAATGGGTGATCTCAATACCCACGGTGAAGTGAGCGATTCAGCATGCATCGTCTGTCTAAAATGCACCGATACTTGTCCAACAGATTCCATAGCTCTTAGTTTTAGCCACCTTAATGCATCACTACCGGCTGATTCTGCTACCAGAGCGGAACATTCCACCCTCAAGCGGAGAAAACGCTCTGCCTTCGATATAGCGATCACTGTTATTTGGGTTGGTATATCCCTATCCTTTTTCTTCTCTGGCATGCGTGCTGTCGCCCCTCAAGAGGTGAAAGTAATTATGTCGGTGGGGTTGTTATTAATGGTCTACGGCCTGGTATGGGCTATTTGGAGAGCTAGGAATAAACTTTAATGAACATAACATTACTGCTCGAAGGCCTAACCATAGGCATCTCCATTGCCGCGCCCGTGGGGCCTATTGGCCTATTGTGCATGCGCCGGACATTGGCAGAAGGTCGCACAATTGGACTCGCTTCAGGACTGGGAGCTGCCAGCGCGGACGCGGTTTATGGCGTCATTGCCGCATTTGGATTAACTTTCATTTCAGATTTTTTGGTCACCCAACAAACATGGCTGCGCCTCATTGGGGGACTCTTTCTGATCTACCTGGGACTCAAAACCTTCTTCGCCAAACCGGGGGAGGGAACAAACCCATCCATGGGGAGTGGTCTGGCAGGGGCGTATGCGTCAACGTTTCTTCTAACCCTCACCAACCCCCTGACAATTCTCTCGTTCGCGGCCATATTTGCCGGTTTGGGGCTGGCGAACACAAGCGGAGACTACGCTTCGGCAGCAGTTTTGGTATGGGGAGTTTTCATTGGCTCCGCTCTGTGGTGGCTGCTCTTGAGTAGCGGCGTGGGCCTCTTTCGGGAAAAATTCAACACTCACGGGTTGTATTGGGTCAACAAAGTTTCGGGCACAATCATCACCGGGTTTGGAGTCTTCGCTCTTTTGAGTGCGGTATCAGGAACGCGGTTCCTTTGAGGAACCGCGTTCCTGATACCCAACTTCGGTTACAATAAAAGGCAATGGAGCAAAAGTCCCCCGGTGGGTAGCGAGCCAATCGCATTGGCGGGGACGTTTTATAGACCCGTCCAACCCGGTTGGACTACTACCCAAGTAAAACGAAAAGTTCTACAAGGGGACTTTTGCGGTACTGCAATAAAAGAGTATGGAGAAAAAGAATCGACTGTCGAAAAAATTTCAGGCAGAAATAAAGGAGAAAAAAGAGAATGAAGAAAATAATAAGTTCTATTCTGTTGATCGCGTGTCTTTGGATTAGCCTGAGTAGCTGCAGCACAAAACAACCACCTGCCACAGAATCTGCTCGGCTTCCTGATGTTGAAAATCAAGCAGATGCAGACCAGGATACTCCAACTGCTGCGCCGCCGCCAGAAGCGGAGCAGGCCCCTCTCGTCCTCCCGCAACCGGTTCCCGGCCCCCTCCGGGAGTGTATCGAAAGCGCAATAGGGGCTAGCACCTGGCATGAAATAGATACCGGCAAACGCCAGCCCAGCCAAGGTGAAAGGGATGCCATAACCACCTGTGTAGATGAAGAACCCCCCAGCCCCCCCGAACCTCCCCCAGGAGAAACAGTAGATGCGCCGGAAGACGCGCCGCAAGCACCTGCGCCAGAGGTAGAAGAAGACCCCGTTCCCGTAGGCTCTGCCCCAAACGCACTCGCCCCCTTCCCTGAAACGCCTCTGCCGGTTGGAGAACTGGTAACAGTCGAGAATTCATTCTTCCAAGTTACATATTATGACAAATATGCTTTTTATGACGACTATCAAACAACGCTTATCCCCGTGCATGTCGTTGATCTTGCCGGCAATGACAACGACTTCTTTATCGAAATAACTTCAGAAATCCCCGAAGGCTGGGAGCAAGTTGGCGCTGCCGGCCCGGTACCAACCAACCAGATTCCCGGGGAAGAAGGGGGAGACATTCTGGTAGCTCTGCCGCCATTCAGGTATTCGCAAACTCAAGAAACCACCTTCACTGTCGAGGCGCGTTCGAGCCAATACCAGGAAAGACTGGTTTTCTCGTTCACCGTGGTTGCTTATCCCCAGTTGCAGGCTGGTCAGGCAGAGGGAAATGCTGACGCGACCGCAATGGTCGAGGGTCTTGTTACCGACGCAGAAACCGGGCAGCCCATCCAGGATGCGGCGGTCAGTTTATGGCTTGGCCCCACCACACGTATCATGCCATTCGATATGCTGAAGGCCACCCAAGATAATGGCAGCTATATCCAAAGCGTTTGGGATATTGATGTGGTCAACGATCATTATGCCCCTTACACAGAAATGCCAGGTTATGTTCTGATGGTGCAGAAGGCGGGCTACCACACCTATATCCATGAAAATTATCTCAGGCCCCGCAGCCAGATGCCCCTTCACCTGGATATAAGCCTGGTTCCTCTCGATGAACCGGTCGCTTACGACCTCAAGTGGGAGACTCCGCTCTGGTCACCCGGGGTCTGGGAGATAGAGATGAATGAGGCCTGGGACCGCTTCGCCGTCGCCATGGGCAAGCACCCCGACCATGACGACCCGGACACCCTTCCCACCGAGATCCCCCTCCTTGACGCCGAGGGGCGCATCCTCTGGGCCAAGCCCCTGCCCGACCAGTCCTGGGCCGTCGACATCTCCACCGATGGCTCACTGGTAGCCTGCGGCACCCACGCCTACAATCAGGGCGACAGCAATTATGCTTATCTCTGGGACGCGGACGGCTCTGAGCTTTGGCGCAAGTCTCCCCCCACCGAGACGCTCGATATTGCCATCTCCCCCGACAAGCAGCTTGTTGCCTTTGGCCCCACCGAAAGCGGTCTCTCGCTTGGTCTCTACAATGCCAGCAGCGGCGGCGAATTATGGGGGCTGGACACGGGTTTCCAAAAGGTTAGGCAAGTTGCCTTCACCCCTGATGGTCAGCACCTGTTGGCAGGCCCCGTGGTTCACCTTATTGACACGAGCGGAGAGATCATCTGGCGGCGGTACGAATTCAGCGGGCTGCCATATATAATATGGACCAGCCCAGACATGTCTCGCATCATGATCCCAGACAAGGGGGACTATATCTCTATGTACAACGGGGATGGTGATCTGCTATGGAGGCGTGACCTCCGAGTGCTGACTTACGGCGCCATGTCGGCAGATGGATCACTAGTGGTTGCTCTGGCACATAATGGCAACCTGTTCGCCTATAGCGGCGAGGGGGAGCTGCTGTGGTATCGCCAGATTCCCGTGGGTGACAGCGCCGGAGGGGCGGGGCATAACGGGATCGACATTACCCCTGATGGCAGGTATATAGCGGTTGGCGGAGGGAATTACACCACGCTTCTCTACGATGCCCAGGGAAACCTACTCTGGCGTCACCAGGGAACGGCCCCTATCGATCAATCAGAACACCCCTATTTGCATTCGACAATGGCTGTCCGTATCTCGCCCGACGGAACCAAGATCATAAGCGGCTACGGCACATCGGACCCGAGGATCTGCTATTTCGAGATGGCACCAGGGCAATAGGAACACGCCATCACTTATCCCCCAGAGCTTGCTCTAAATCAGCCTTAATATCCGCCGCATCCTCCAGGCCCACAGAGAGACGGATCAGCCCTACCTTAAAATATTGAGAAGATACTCCCAAAGTGTAAAAAATATACGATTATACCTTTACATTATATTTCATTTGACATTTTATATAACTTAGCATACAATAATGCAAGCAGTTATTTTCCAAATGCTCTTGTTAAGCCAATACTATACTCGAAGGGGGGTAATCCAACTCGCTACCAGCCAAACAATGATCCTCTCGGAGCATTCGGAAGAGTACATGAATGTAGTTAGAAATCGCGAGCCAGGAATTATACCCATGGTCAATTCACAATCCCGTGACACAACTAAGAACATGGTATACAAAGAAATTCGCCGTTCTATTGTCTTGGGAAAATATCAGCCTGGCAAATGGCTAAAATTGGATGAACTCGCAAAAGTCCACGGAACCAGTGTCACGCCAATCCGCGAGGCACTCCAGATGCTTGACCAAGAAGGGCTAGTGACTACCAAGCCCCACGCGGGATTTTACGTCACGAAAGTCACACTGAAAGAATTGCGTGATATGCTCGAATTGCGAGCAATACTTGAGATAGCTTCTATAGAAAGGGCTGCCCCGAAAATCACCGAAGGACAACTTACTCAACTGGAAAACATTCATGCCGGTTATGCTGGCGATGACGACGTATCTCGTGACCGCTACACCATCGAGAATCGCCGCTTTCATTACCTCATTGCGCAGGCATCGGGAAACCAGGAACTAGCAGAAGCATTAGGACAGATCCACGACAGATTGTCCCGTTTCCTGGTTTTCATATACAATGGTCAGGAAATAGAGGACCGACACCAACTGGTAATTGAAGCTTTGCGTACCCATGATGCTGAAAAAGCAAAACAAAGCATTATTAGCGAAGTGAACACAACTCAAGAAATTACCATGGCCCATGTAATGGAGAAAGATGGAGCTGCTTGGTATTTGAACACACAAACTGATTAAAAAACATTCATCTCGTTCTAGTAAAGATAAAAAAGGAGGAATTATGCAAGCAGAAAAAACGCAAACCAAAGCCCAAAACAGGTTTTGGCGCGAACTGTTAGATGGTTGGATGAACGTACTGACCCAACCCAACCTGGACACTTTTCGCGCCCAGAGGGCTAGAGCCGACCCACTGAAGACGGTGCTGGGGGTGGGTCTTTTGGGGTTGGTGCTCGGTTTATGGGCATTGGCTATCAAACCGGCTACCCTGGTAACTGAGATGAGAACAGAGGCTATATTGATTGATCTGTTGCGCATGATCTTTTTCACCGAAGCCGACTTTTTCATCATCAGCTTGCTCTTATTCTTTATTGCCAGAGGGTTTAACGGAATAGGCAGCTTTTCACAGCAGAGTTATTTGTTGTCCCTCGTTACTGTCCCTCTGGGCATGATCGTAGTTGCCTTTCTCTTCGTGGGCGAAAAACTGGGGCTGACGTTGACTGCTGTTCTTAACCCCCTGAGTCCTGTGGGAGTGGCAGGTATCTTCGTTATCCTGTTTGCTCTCTATGGGTTTCTCTTGTTGCTGTTTGCGCTGCAAGCGGCGCACGAGATGCAATCCAGTGCGGTCTTCTACACATTCGGCACGCCATTGGTTGCATGGGGAATCCTGAGGATAGCCTCCATGTTCGCCGCCGGAGAGGAGAATGTCATTACCACGCAATGGGCCTTTATTGCTGATCAATGGGCCAAGGGAACGGCACAGGAATTGCTGTTAGGCCACCTCTGGCTGGTCGCTTTCTCCGTCTCTATCGCGGTGGTGCTCGGCGTGACGATAGGTGTGTTCATTACCTGGCCTGCCCAGCGACCGCGGCTCTCCCATCTGGTCATCTTAATTCCGCTGGCTTTGTTCTTACTGCTCTGGGCTGCTTCGTCGGGACTATTGGGTGAAGGAATGGCTGACCAGATTGCGAGTACGACAAAAGACTGGAGCCGTTCGCTAAAAAGGATAGATAATCTCTATTTTGGGCCTCTGCTCGCGATCGTGGCTGCGATCATTGCCAAGCCAGCCGCAGTGGGGATGATCGTGGCGGTGTTTACCATCATTCTATACGCACTCTTCCTGGCCGGTGAGAAGGCTGGCGATTTGACCCTCTACATCGCCGGCATCATCTTGACCATCCCCAGTGTGGCGTTGTTTGGTGCCATGATCAAACCATTGGGCATTGGCCCTTTCAATGCTGCCTTTGCCCTTATCTTGTACGCCCAACTGCCAATCCTGCGCAACACCTACACAGGCATCAAAGCGGTGACGCCGGAGATCGTCGAGGCCGGACGCGGCATGGGCATGACAGAGGCACAGCTTTTGCTCAAAGTCAAGCTGCCCATGGCCGTCCCGGTCATCATGACCGGGGTGCGCGTGTCGATCGTTATGCTGATCGGAATCGCCTCTATTGCAGCTTATATTGGCAACGACACGCTGGGCCAGTACATCTTCGATGGCATCACTCGAGCGCAGGAGAAGCGGTATTACGCCGGAGCGATCCTGGTGGCTATCCTGGCTCTGGCAGTGGACTATTTCCTGGGCTGGCTTCAAGGCCGCTTGACCCCTGAGGGGCTGAAGGGCAGGCGAGAAGCAGCCTAACCAGGAACTAAGTGAAGGAGAACAAAAATGATCAAGTTCGAGAATGTAACCAAAATTTACCCCGGAATGTCGTCACCCGCGGTAGATAAGCTATCGTTCACTGTCCCCACCGGGGAGATATGCACCATCGTCGGCCCTTCCGGTTGCGGCAAGACCACAGCTATGAAGATGGTCAACCGGCTAATCGATGCAACCGACGGGGCTATCTTCGTGCTGGACGAGCGGGGCGATATGAGCAATGTGCTCAAAATAGACCCCATTCAGTTGCGGCGCAGTATTGGCTATATCATCCAGCAGATAGGACTTTTTCCCCATCGCACCATCTTGGAGAATATAGGTACAGTGCCTCAGTTGTTGGATTGGGACGAGGCCCGCATCCGCCGCCGGGCGGAAGACTTAGTCACAATGATGAACATGCCTGTCGAGTTCTTGGATCGTTACCCCCACGAACTATCGGGCGGGCAGCGGCAGCGCATCGGCGTGGCCCGTGGCATGGCCACCGACCCGCCGGTTATGTTGATGGATGAGCCTTTCGGGGCCATTGACCCCATCAACCGTAACATACTACAAAATGAGTTTCTGCGCTTACAGCAAGAGATCAAAAAGACGATCTTGTTTGTTACCCACGACATCGACGAAGCCATCAAGATGGGTGACAAGATCTGCATCCTCAACGTGGGCGGTTTCCTGGAGCAATTCGATTCACCGGCCAATATCCTGGCTCATCCGGCCAACGAGTTCGTGGAAGATTTCGTTGGGGCTGACCGGGCACTCAAGCGGCTCAACCTGGTGCGGGTAGAAGAGGTGATGAATGCGCGTCCACCGCTGATTCAAACTACGCAGAATGTGGAGCAGGCCGCGGGCTTCATGGCTGAACAAGGGATCAGGTTTGCCTACGTGGTCGACGCCGACCGAACGTTGAAAGGATACGTCCGGGTCAGGGACCTGAAAGGCAAGACTGGCTGGGTGGACGAATTCGTGGAGCCGGCAGCCACCACCATCCCGTTGACTACCAGCTTGAAAGACGCTTTATCGGAGATGCTGGTGGTTGACTACGCCAACGTCTGCGTTGTGGACGCCCAAAACCGCGTGCGAGGCTTGATCGACACGAATATGATCCACGAGGCTGTCATCGAGAGTGCAGCTGCTGCTGAGGGAGAGGAGGCATAACCAATGAAAAAGAAAGGTATCTTTAGCCGCTTTGATTTTCCTTCCATCAGTGACATGCTGGGCTGGACGCCAATCCCGGTTCTCATGATCATCGTGGTGATACTCGTCTACAACCAACTACTGCTCCCCATCGAACCGGGGAGCATGGAAGCGAACATGCTGGGCAGCTACGAGATCGGTTTCAAGCGCGTCACGGATGCTGCCGCAGAGCACCTGCGTCTCATCCTCGTCTCCACAGCATTGGCTATCGCCGTCGCAGTGCCGGCCGGTATCCTGATTACTAGACAGGGATTCCGCGATTTCTCGGGCCTTATCCTGGGCGTGGCCAATATCGGGCAGTCGGTGCCCAGCATCGCTATCCTGGCCGTTTTTATGGGCATCCTCGGCATCGGTTTCAAAACCGCTATCTTTGCCCTCTGGCTGTATGCTCTGTTGCCCATCGTGCGCAACACAGCTACCGGGATAGAGGAAGTAGACCCCAACATCATCGAAGCAGCTACGGGGATGGGGATGACAACTCGCCAGATCTTGCTGCAAATCGAACTGCCGCTGTCCTTTCCCGTCATGTTTGCAGGGATGCGCACCGCGGCTGTGATCAACGTTGGCACGGCCGCACTGGGAGCATTCATCGGCGCCGGCGGGTTGGGGACGTTCATCATCGCTGGCATCCCGTTGATGCGGGATAGCTTGATCCTGGTTGGAGCGATTCTAACTGCCGTCATGGCTATCCTGGTAG